>NZ_JBDYKL010000015.1:0-90921 GCF_040012415.1 Sanguibacter sp. 25GB23B1 | reverse complement strand
CCCCCCCCCCCCCCCCCCCCCCCCCCCCCCGTCAGGGCTCGTCGTCGATGAGCCGTGACCGGATGAGGAAGCGCACCCCCTCGGGTCCTTCGACGGAGAACCCGGACCCGCGTCCGGGAACCACGTCGACCGTGAGGTGGGTGTGGCTCCAGTACGTGAACTGCTCGCGGGACATCCAGAAGTCGACGGGCTGGGCCGGTTCGCCGTCCGGGGCGATGTCGAACCGGCCCAGCCGCACGTCGGCGTCGGACGTGATGAGCTCCCCTGCCGGGTAGCACATGGGGGAGCTGCCGTCGCAGCACCCACCCGACTGGTGGAACATGAGCGGGCCGTGCTTGCCCCAGAGCATGCGCAGCAGCTCGATGGCGGTGTCCGTCAGCGCGACGCGTGACGTGGTCTCGCCGTCGAGGACGACCTCGGCCTCGATCATGGTTCTCCTCCCGTTCGTCCGACTCTCCTGCGGGCCTAGAAGAAGCCCTCGGCCTTCTCCGAGTAGGAGACGAGGAGGTTCTTCGTCTGCTGGTAGTGGGCGAGCGCAGCCTTGCTGTTCTCCCGCCCGATCCCCGAGCTCTTGTAGCCGCCGAACGCCGCCCCGGCCGGGTAGGCGTGATAGTTGTTCACCCACACGCGACCGGCCTTGATGTCACGACCCGCCCGGTAGGCGAGGTTGCCGTTGCGCGACCACACACCGGCGCCCAGGCCGTAGAGCGTGTCGTTCGCCAACGAGATGGCGTCGGCGTAGTCCTCGAAGCTCGTCACCGCGACGACAGGACCGAAGATCTCCTCCTGGAACACCCGCATCGAGTTCTTGCCCTCGAAGATCGTCGGCGCCACGTAGTAGCCGTCCGTGAGGTCGCCCCCGAGGTCGACGCGCTCGCCACCGAGGAGGAGAGCCGCGCCCTCCTGCTTGCCGATGTCGATGTAGCTGAGGATCTTCTCCAGCTGGTCGTTCGATGCCTGCGCGCCCACCTGCGTGTCCGTGTCGAGCGGGTTGCCCTGGATCGCCTTGCGGGTGCGCTCGACGGCGTCACCGAGGAACGAGTCGTAGATGGACGCCTGGATGAGCGACCGGCTCGGGCACGTGCACACCTCGCCCTGGTTGAACGCGAAGAGGACGAAGCCCTCCTGCGCCTTGTCGTAGTAGTCGTCGTGCGTGGACGCGACGTCCTCGAAGAAGAGGTTGGGGCTCTTGCCGCCGAGCTCCACGGTCGCCGGGATGATGTTCGCGCTCGCGTACTGGAGGATGAGACGGCCAGTCGTCGTCTCCCCCGTGAAGGCGATCTTGCGGATGCGGGGGCTCGACGCGAGCGGCTTGCCCGCCTCGAGGCCGAAGCCGTTGACGACGTTGACCACCCCGGGCGGGAGCACGTCGGCGAGCAGCTCCATGAGCACGAGGATCGAGACCGGGGTCTGCTCCGCGGGCTTGAGGACGACGGCGTTGCCGCCCGCGAGCGCCGGGGCGAGCTTCCACGTCGCCATGAGGATGGGGAAGTTCCACGGGATGATCTGCCCGACCACGCCGAGGGGCTCCGCGTAGTGGTAGGCGATCATGTCGCCGTTGATCTCGGTGAACTCACCCTCCTGCGCGCGGATGAGCGACGCGAAGTACCGGAAGTGGTCGGCGGCGAGCGGCAGGTCGGCCCCGAGGACCTCGCGGATCGGTTTTCCGTTGTCCCAGGACTCCGCGACCGCGAGCATCTCGAGGTTGGCGGTGATGACGTCGGCGATCGCGTTGAGGACGGCCGCTCGCTCCGTCCCGGTGGTCTTCCCCCAGGCGGGGGCTGCGCGGTGTGCCGCGTCGAGCGCGGCCTCGATGTCCTCCGCCGTACCGCGACCCACCTCGGCGAACGGCTTGCCGTTCACGGGCGAGATGTCCTCGAAGTACTGCCCCTGCGCGGGGGCGACCCACTGCCCGCCGATCCAGTGCTCGTAGCGGGACTTGAAGGTGATGAGGGAGTCGGGTGTGCCTGGCGCTGCGTAGATGGTCATGCTGCTCCTCTGACGTCGTTGTCATGTGAGCCCCTCGGCTTCGAGGGCACACTCGCACCGTAGGCCGGTGGAGGTTGCATCCAGTTGCGCGCCCGGAGCGGCTGCGGTGTCAGCGCACCGCGCCGAGCTCGGTCTCGAGCGCCTCGAGATGGGCGACGACCGAGGCGCGCCGTGGCGAGCGCGCCGGGAGCAGCTGCAGGCACGTCTCCCACAGGGCCACGTCGTCACGGCTCTCGTCCGTGCGGGCGTACTCGAGGAGGAGGTCGACGCCCGCGTCGGCCAGGAGCGACTCCCGTACCTGACCCGCGAGGACGCTGCGGATCTCCTGGATACCCGGCGCGGTCGACCCGGGCAGGACGGCGCCGACGTAGCAGCCGAGCGCGACACGGTGCGCGCCGCGGTCGAGGAAGGCGAGGACCCGGTGCGCGTCGAGCTCGAGCCGCACGTCGAGGCGGTACGGCCGGGACAGCGGGACGAGCTCTGGCGCGAACGCCTCGAGGACCTTGCGCAGGCGGACCATCTCGGCACGGACGGTCACGACCGCGTCCGCCCGCCCGTAGACGGCGTCGGCGAGCGCTTCGGCAGTGAGCCCTCGACGGTGCCACGCGAGGAGCGTGAGGATCTCGGCGTGCCGCGCGCTGAGCACGATCGACCGGTCGCCCTCGCGCAGGAGCCCCTCTTCTCGGCCGAGGACGGTGAGGAGCGCCTCGGTCGGCACGCTGGACCGCTGCACGACGGGCGAGCCGACCGTCGCCCCAGCGGTGGACGGCGCACGCCGCACGGACGACGGACGACGGGCGCGGTGCCGCTCGTCCTCGAGCCGGTGCACCTGGATCTCGGCCTCGACGGCTGCGACCGTCGCCTCGAGGAGCGGCAGCGTGACGGGCCCGACCGCGTCGTCGCCGCCCGTGACGTCGATGACGCCGACGACCGCGCCGGTCGCCCGGTCGTGCACCGGGACGGCGGTGCAGCTCCACGGGTGGACGATGCGGCTGTAGTGCTCCGTCCGGCGGATCTGCACGGCCCGGTCGAGCACGAGTGCCGTCCCGGGGGCGCTCGTCCCGGCAGCACGCTCGGACCAGTCGGCCCCCTCCACGAAGGCCATCGCCTCGGCCCGGCGACGGAGCGCGGCGTCGCCGGCGACCCACAGGAGACGTCCGGTCTGGTCGCCGATCGCGACGATGAGCCCGCTGTCGTCGGCGTGCCGCACGAGCAGCTGCTGGATGGTGGGGAGCGCGACGGCGAGCGGATGGGCGGCACGGCGCTCGCGGAGCGCGGCATCCGTCAGGTCGAGGGCGTCAGGCACGGCATCGGGGTCGAGCCTGAAGGCGACCGAGCGTCGCCACGACTCCCGGACGAGGGACTCCTGGACGAGGGCGCGCCGCTGGTCGAGCCTGCTGTGGAACCCTGCAGGGTCCACCATGGGGCCACCTCCGATCAGCGCTGGTCGTGGGGCCTCCAGGGTATCGCCGGGACGCGTGTCACGACAGGCCCGCCCCGGCGGCAGGGATCACGACCGCAGCCGCGTCCGGAGGTCGTCGAGCTGGGCGAACAGCGCGTCGGGCGTGCGGTCGCCGAAGGTCTCGAAGAACGCCTCGGTGAGGTCGGCCTCGGCGAGCCAGGACGTGGGCTCGACGTCGAAGAGCGCGTCGAGCGTCTCCTCGGGCAGGTCGAGGCCGTCGAGGTCGAGCGCACCCGGGGTGGGCAGGAGGCCGACGGGGCTCGGTACCGCGTCGACCCGCTCGCCGCCGGAGCGGCGCACGATCCATTCGACGACGCGCGAGTTCTCGCCGAAGCCGGGCCACAGGAAGGAGCCGTCGTCTCCCTTGCGGAACCAGTTGACCTGGAAGATCTCGGGTCGGTTCTCGGGGGCGAGCGCCGCCCCGACCTCGAGCCAGTGGTTCCAGTGGTCGGCCATGTTGTAGCCGCAGAAGGGCAGCATGGCGAAGGGGTCGCGGCGGAGCTCGCCGACGGTGCCCTCCGCGGCGGCGGTCTGCTCCGACGAGATGGTCGCGCCCATGAAGACGCCGTGCTCCCAGCTGTACGCCTGGGCGACGAGGGGCACGTTCGTGGCGCGGCGCCCGCCGAAGACGATCGCGTCGATCGGCACACCGGCCGGGTCGTCCCAGGTGTCGGCGATCGTGGGGCACTGGTCGGCGGCGACCGTGAAGCGCGAGTTCGGGTGCGCGGCCGGCGTCCCGCTCGACGGTGTCCAGTCGCGTCCCTGCCAGTCGGTGAGGTGCTCGGGGACCTCGTCGGTGAGGCCCTCCCACCACACGTCGCCGTCGTCGGTGAGCGCCACGTTGGTGAAGATCGTGTCGCGGGAGATCGTCGCGATCGCGGTCGGGTTGGTGGTGTGCCCGGTGCCGGGAGCGACGCCGAAGAAGCCGGCCTCGGGGTTGATGGCCCGCAGCCGACCGTCGGGGCCGGGGCGCATCCACGCGATGTCGTCGCCGACCGTCTCGACGGTCCAGCCCGGGATGGTGGGGCGCAGCATGGCAAGGTTCGTCTTCCCGCACGCCGACGGGAAGGCCGCCGCGAGGTGGTACGCACGCCCCTCGGGAGACGTCACGCGGATGATGAGCATGTGCTCGGCGAGCCAGCCCTCGTCGCGCGCCATCGCCGAGGCGATCCGCAGCGCGAAGCACTTCTTGCCCAGGAGGGCGTTCCCGCCGTACCCGGAGCCGTAGGACCAGATCTCGCGGGTCTCGGGGAACTGGACGATGTACTTGAGGTCGTTGCACGGCCAGGGGACGTCCTCGGCCCTGACCCCGGCGTCGTCCGTCGGCAAGGGCGCGCCGACGGAGTGCACGGCGGGCACGAACGGCGCACCGGCGTCGATGAGGGCGAGCACGTCGGAACCGGTGCGCGTCATGATGCCCATGCTCACGGCGGCGTAGGGAGAGTCGGTCACCTGGATGCCCACCTGGGAGATCGGTCCGCCGACAGGTCCCATCGAGAACGGCACCACGTACATCGTGCGTCCGCGCATCGAGCCCTCGAAGACGCCGCGCAGCTCGGCGCGCATGACGGCCGGCTCGCGCCAGTTGTTCGTGGGACCCGCATCGATCTCCCGCTCGGAGCAGATGAACGTCCGCGACTCGACGCGGGCGACGTCGCTCGGGTCGGAGCGCGCGAGGAAGCTGTTCGGGCGCAGCCCGGGGTCGAGCGGGACGAGCGCGCCGGACTCCACCATGAGAGCGGTGAGCCGGGCGCGTTCCTCGGGTGAGCCGTCGCACCACACGATGTCGTCGGGGCGCGTGAGGTCGGCGATCGACGTCACCCAGGCCCGCGCGGCGAGAGAGGCGTCGGTCGCAGGGGCTGTCGGGCGGGTGAACGTCGTGTCCTCGAGGATGCTCATCGTCGGGGCCTCCGTGGTCTCGGTGTCGGTGCAGCACCAGGTGTATGGGCCACCAGGTGCAAGTGCGGCGTGGATTCCACTCTGCCCCTGCCCGTGCCCACCTTCAACGGAGGCGGACCGTGAAGAATCGCGAGAATTCCCGTACCGTCAAACCATGACCGCGAACCCGCTCGGCGCCGATGCGTCAGGCTCCTCCCCGGCGACCGACCTCCTCACGCTCGGTCGCCGCATCCGGCACTACCGCACCGAGCGCGGGCTCACCCTCGACGCCCTCTCCGAGGTCACCGGCGCCGCTCCGAGCCAGCTCTCACTCATCGAGAACGGCAAGCGGGAACCCCGGATCTCCCTGCTGACGACCATCGCCGGTGCCCTCGGCGTGACCCTCGCGGACCTGCTGAGCGACAGCCCGCCCTCACGCCGGGCAGCTCTCGAGATCGAGCTCGAGCACGCACAGCGCGGGCCCCTCTACTCCAGCCTCGGGCTGCCGCTCGTCCGACCGAGCCAGAAGCTCTCCGTCCCCGTCCTCGAGAACCTCGTCGGGCTCCATCGCGAGCTCGCCCGCCGTGCGTCGGAGGCGATCGCCACACCCGAGGAGGCACGCCGCGCCAACACCGAGCTGCGGCTCACGATGCAGCAGCGGAACAACTACATCCCGCACATCGAGGAGATCGGCGAAGAGCTGGCCCGGAAGGCCGGCTACACGGTCGGTGCGCTCACGCACCGCACCGTCGCGCGGATGGCGGAGCAGCTCGGCTTCACGCTCCTGCACGTGGACGACCTGCCGCACTCCACCCGGACGGTCACGGACCTCGCCCACGGACGCATCTACCTCCCGCCCGCGTCCATCCCCGGCGGCCACGGACTGCGCTCCCTCGCTCTCCAGGCGATCGCCCACCGCGTCCTCGAGCACGAGCGCCCCCGCTCCTACGCCGACTTCCTGCGCCAGCGGCTCGAGATCAACTACTTCGCCGCCGCGTGCCTCATCCCGCGCACGGCCGCGGTCGGCTGGCTCCAGGCGCGCAAGCAGGAGAAGGACCTCGCGGTCGAGGACTTCCGCGACGCGTTCGGCGTCACCCACGAGGCGGCCGCGCAGCGCTTCACCAACCTCGCCACCGAGCACCTCGGTATCCGCGTCCACTTCTTGCGCGTCGGCGACGACGGCGCCCTCTACCGCGGCTACGAGAACGACGGGCTGCAGTTTCCGTCCGACGTCACGGGCGCGATCGAGGGCCAGTCCGTGTGCCGTCGGTGGGCCGCCCGCAGCGCGTTCGCACGGCGCGACCGTGCGACCGAGTTCTACCAGTACACCGACAACCCGACCGGTACGTACTGGTGCTCCACGCAGACGGGCAGCACCGCCGGCGGGGAGTTCTCGATCACCGTCGGCGTGCCCTTCGCTGCGGTCAAGTGGTTCCGTGGCCGGGAGACCACCCTGCGGCAGGCGTCCACGTGCCCCGACGAGGCGTGCTGCCACCGCGCGGCACCCGACCTCGTGCAGCGCTGGGCGACGAAGTCCTGGCCGAGCGCACACATGCACCAGCACGTGCTCTCGGCGCTGCCGGCCGGGTCGTTCCCGGGGGTCGACGACACCGAGGTGTACAGCTTCCTCGAGAAGCACGCGCCGCGTGGCTGAAGCGGTCGGGTCGTCCGTCAGCCGAGGTGCGGCTCAGTCGAGGAAGATCGCGGCGAGCCTCGGGTAGTGCTCACGCACGAGGTCGTCGTCGTCGAAGTCCCATCCCTCGCCGAGCGGGGGGAGCGGCGTCGTCCCGTGATCGGTGCCGTCGTCGTCGTCGCCCGTCAGCGTCGTGGAGGCAACCCACGCTGCCGCCATGACGTCCTCGCCCTCGGCCTCGGTGTCCTCGTCGACGACGTCGGCGAGCGAGTCCGGGTCCGCGACAGCGCGCTCGAACACCTCACGCCCCTGGGCGACGAGCCATCCGATGAAGTACTCGAAGCCGTCGTCCGAGCACCCGCCGTTGATCGTGTAGGCGGCACCCCACAGCGGCCAGCCGTAGGCCTGCGCCGCGAGCGCGGAGTACGCGCTGTGGGCGCCTCTCGCGGCGGGTGCCCCCCGCTCGACGAGGATCTCGGTGAGCGCCGCTGCCACGGCCTCGGCGTCGGTCTCGGTCGCCCGCTCGCGCGCCTGCTCGACAAGGGTCCAGTACGTGTCGATGTCCATGGCTGGAGTGTGGCAGGGACCGGTGACACGGCGGCGTTCACGAGCGCGCGGCTCACGAGGGCGAGGCGCACCAGCCGGTCGTCGTGCCGCCGTGCTCGCAGGCGGCGGCGAGCGGGTCGGCGGGGTGCGCGGGGACGAGCATGTGCCACGCCCACGTGGCGGCGCGGTCGGTCGACGGGCGCGGGTCCATCTCGAGCCATGTCGTGAGCACCCCGATGAGCGAGCCGGTGATGGACGCTGCCGCGATCTCGACCGGGAGGTCCTGCTCGGCGTCGAAGCCGTGCCCCTCGATGCCGGTCGTGACGATGGCGCCGATCCGTCGTCGCAGACGCGCCATCGTCAGGGGCGAGCCCGTCTCGCCGAGCGCCCGGCGGTAGAGGGCCGCGTTCTCGTCGAGGTGCTCGACGTAGCGGACGAGGAGCGCGGGCGGCTGGGTCGACTCCTCGAGGGGGAGGAGCGCGGAGAGGTCGGCGCCGGCGAGACGTGCCTGCTCATCGAGCGCGTCCGCGAGGAGGGTCTCCTTGTCCGGGTAGTGCTGGTAGAACGTGCTCCGGTTGACGGTGGCGCGGTCCGCGATGTCCGCGACAGCGATCGTGTCGAGGTCCCGCTCGCGCGCCAGCGACAGGAGCGCATCATGGAGGAGTCGCCGGGTCCGCGCGATGCGCGGGTCGGTGCGCGCTTCCGGCTGGGCGGCCGGCTGTGCTGCCGGTCGGGGGCCGGTCTGAAGGTCCATGGCTCCATTGTGGCAGCGAAACGCCCATCCAGCGAGACTTTCCCAACATGTGTTGCGTAGACGACGAGCGTTGCTTAATCTGACACCGTGCGTGCAACGAGGCGCGGCACGTGCGGCACCCGCCGTCGACCCCGTCCACCGGAGACCCCGGCCGACCCGAAGGACCCTCATGGCCTCGTTCCTCTACCGCGTCGGACGCTTCTCGTTCACGCGCCGCTGGACCGTCCTCATCATCTGGCTCGTGGCCGTCGCCGCGATCGGCGGCGCAGCCGTCGCCTCCGGCCTGAAGATGACCGAGGCGCTGACCATCCCCGGCACCGAGTCCGCCACGGCACAGGAGATCCTCGAGGACCGCTTCGGTGACGCCGCCACCGGCGTCGGCGCCGGGACGGGCGCCGGAGCCGAGGCGAGCACCGAAGGCACCCCGGCCAGCTCGCGCGTCGTCGTCCAGGCACCCGAGGGTCAGAGCTTCCTCGACCCGGCCACCTTCCAAGCTGCTGTCGAGCCCATCGCCGTGCTTGCAGGCGAAGCCGACGTCGACACCGTCTCGAACCCTGCCGAGACCCAGACCGTCTCGCCCGACGGCTCGACCCTCTACGCCGACATCACCTTCACGGTCCCGACCGACGACGTCCCCCAGGCCACGCTCGACGCCATCGACGACGTCGAGACGACGCTCGAGGAGTCCGGCCACACCGTCGCACTGACCGGCGGCCCCTTCACCGAGCCCCTCCACCTCATCTCCGGCGCCGAGGCCGTCGGCGTGCTCGTCGCGCTCGTCGTGCTCTTCGTGACCTTCGGGTCCCTCCTCGCCGCAGGCATGCCGATCCTCACGGCCCTCCTCGGTGTCGCCACCGGCGTCGGTGGAGTCCTCAGCCTCTCGGCCGTCGTCGAGATCTCGTCGGCGACCCTCACGCTCGGGCTCATGCTCGGCCTCGCCGTCGGCATCGACTACGCCCTCTTCCTCCTCTCCCGGCACCGCCAGCAGCTCGCCGAGGGCGTCGACCCCGCCGAGTCGGCAGGCCGCGCCGTCGGCACGGCCGGCAGCGCGATCGTCTTCGCCGGCGCCACGGTGGTCATCGCTCTCGCCGCACTCTTCGTCACCGGCGTCCCCTTCCTCGCCGTCATGGGCTTCGCCGCCGCGGGCACCGTCGCGGTCGCCGTCCTCATCGCCATCACGCTCCTGCCCGCGCTCATGGGCTTCGCCGGCACGCGTCTCGTCCCGCGCGGTCGCGCGGCCCGCAGCGCCGAGCGCTCGCAGCGCGCCGAGAACCGCTGGGGCACGTTCGTCACGAGCCGACCGATCGTCACGCTCGTCGGCGCCACCGTCGTGCTCGGGATCATCGCCGTCCCCGCGCTCTCCATGCGCCTCGGGCTGCCCGACGCCGGTCAGGAGCCCGCCGAGTCGAGCGCCCGCCAGGCCTACGACATGCTCGCTGAGGGCTTCGGCGCCGGGATCAACGGTCCGCTCGTCGTGCTCGTCGACGGGGCCGAGAACCCCGAGGGTCTCCTCGAGGGCGCGACCGCGGTGGCCGAGGCCGTCGCGGGCGTCGACAACGTCGCCTTCGTCGCGCCGCCCACGCCGAACGGGATGGAGGACGCGAACGCCGCGCTCATCCTCGTCATGCCGGCCACCGGGCCGAACGCCGAGGAGACGGCCGACGTGGTCCACGACATCCGTGCGCTGCGTGGCGACCTCGAGGCGAGCACCGGGGCGGACATCTGGGTCACCGGCGCCGCCGCGGCGAACATCGACGTCACGGAGAAGCTCGCGGACGCGCTGCCGCTCTTCCTCGCGATCGTCGTCGGGCTCGCGATCGTCCTGCTGCTCGTCGCGTTCCGCTCGATCCTCGTCCCGGTGACCGCGGTGCTCGGATTCCTGCTCACCGTCGCCGCGGCCTTCGGCGCGACGACCGCCGTCTACCAGTGGGGCTGGCTGGCGGACGTGTTCTTCGTCGCGACCCCGGCGCCCCTGCTGAGCTTCATGCCCGTGCTGCTCGTCGGCGTGCTCTTCGGCCTCGCGATGGACTACCAGGTGTTCCTCGTCTCGCGCATGCGTGAGGACTACGTCCACGGTGCCGAGCCGCTGGCCGCTGTCCGGTCCGGCTACGCACACGGAGCACGCGTCGTGCTCGCGGCCGCGCTCATCATGATCGCCGTCTTCGCGAGCTTCGTGTTCTCCGGCAACACGACCATCGGCCCGATCGCCTTCGCGATGGGCGTCGGTATCGCGTTCGACGCGCTCATCGTGCGGATGACCATGATCCCCGCAGCCATGGCGCTGCTCGGCAAGAGCGCCTGGTGGCTCCCGCGCTGGCTCGACAAGATCCTTCCGAACGTCGACATCGAGGGCTCGTCGCTCGAGCGCTCGGGCCGCGCCCCGGTCGTCGTGGAGCAGGCGGTACCGGTCGCCCGCTGACCGGTCGCCCAGACGGGGCGTGCTCTTGCGGACGGATCGTGCTCTTCGGAGCACGTCCGGTCCGCAAGGGCACGCCTCGTCTGCTTCGGGAGCCGGTGGGGCCGGGCCACCAGCCCCGGGACCGGCCTGCCGTCAGGCGTCGCGGAGCGGCCCGCCCGTCGACGTCACGTGGTCGGTGAGGTGGCGCAGCGCGTCGCCGACGCGCAGGCCGTCGTGCTCGTGCTCGTTCGTCACCCACGCGTAGGTGTTCCCGACGTGGGCCGCGGTCTCCAGCGAGAGGTCCGCGGGGACGAACATGTCGTCGTGGTAGACGGCGGCCGCGACCGGGACGTCGTTCGCGGCGAGCACGTCGAGGTCGTAGAGCTCCGACCACTCGCCACGCCGGTGCAGCTCCTCGGTGGCTGCCCGGAACGGGCGAAGGGCCGACATCTCCTCGAACATCCAGGGATAGATCATCTCGCCCGTGAGCAGGAGCGGGCGGGCGGCGGGTGCGAACGCGGGGTGCTCGGCACGGACGGCCTCGGCGGCCCAGCCCGTCGTCGCCGTGCCCGACGCGTAGATGGCCTCCTGCAGCACCGCGTAGAGCGGGTTCGCCCGGTAGGACGTCTCCGCCTCCACGTGCGCGAGGAACGTGTCCGAGAGGTCGTCCGAGCCCGGGTCGAACGCCTCGTCGAGCGCCCAGTGCACCCGCTCGAAGCCGTGCTTCATGCCGAAGTCCGCTCCGAGGGTCTGCAGGCGTCGGACGGTGAGCAGGTCGCCGTCGGGCAGGTGCACGTCACCGGCCTCGATCCTGTCGGCGACGGTCGCGAGCCGGTCCGCGTCGTGCGGGAAGCGGTTGCGGAAGCGAGCGTTCTTCGCCTCCGTGCGGGGGTACGTGCGCCGGTACACCTCGTGGGCGTCGGGGCGGATGCTCGGGAGCCCGCCCGTGACGTAGCACGCGGCGAGCCCGAGCGGTGCCTGAGACAGGTAGGTCAGGGTGATGAACCCGCCGTAGGACTGGCCGAGCGACTCCCAGCGCCGCCCGCCGTACACGCTCCGGCGCACGTGCTCGGCATCGGCGACGATCGAGTCTGCACGGAAGCGGGTCAGGAACTCGGCCTGCTCGGCGGGGGAACCGAGCGCTGCCATGTGCGCGCCGCGGACCGCGGACGATCGACCCGTCCCGCGCTGGTCGAGGAGCACCACCCGGTGCGTGGCGAGCATCTGCCCGACCCAGCCGTCCGGCCCCGTCGGGCGCGGCCCCTTGCCGCCCGGCCCACCCTGGAGGAAGACGAGCAGCGGGAGGTCCTCGTGCCGCCTCGCCGGGGCCACGAGCTCGCGGACGAACAGGGTGAGGGTCCGGGCGCCGGACGGGTCGGACCAGTCGAGCGGGACGGCCACCTCGCGATCGGTGACGTGCATCCCGGGCACGGTGTAGCTCACGGTCGAGGTCGTGGTGGAGGCTGCGGTACTCATCCCGCCATTGTCCCGGACGAACTGTCCCGGACGAGAGAGGGCCCCTGCCGACCAGGTGGTCAGCAGGGGCCCTCTCTCGCGCCAGAGGCTCAGACGACGTCGTCGTCCACCCAGTCGAGCGTCTTCGTCACGGCCTTCTTCCACAGGCGGTACTGGCGGTCACGCTCGGCTGCGTCGACGTCGGGCGTCCAGCGCTTGCCCTCGGCCCAGTTGTCGCGGACGTCCTGCTCGCCGTTCCAGAACCCGACGGCGATCCCGGCGGCGTAGGCCGCACCGAGCGCGGTGGTCTCGGCGACCTTCGGACGGATGACCGGGACGCCGAGCTGGTCGGCCTGGAACTGCATGAGGAGCTCGTTGGCGACCATGCCGCCGTCGACCTTGAGCTCGGTGAGGTCGACGCCGGAGTCGGCGTTCATGGCGTCGAGCACCTCGCGCGTCTGGAAGGCCGTCGCCTCGAGTGCGGCGCGCGCGATGTGGTTCTTGTTGACGAAGCGCGTGAGCCCGACGAGCGCCCCGCGGGCGTCCGGTCGCCAGTGCGGCGCGAACAGGCCGGAGAACGCGGGGACGAAGTAGGCGCCGCCGTTGTCGTCGACCTTGCTCGCGTAGTACTCGACGTCCGGTGCGTCCTCGAACATGCCGAGGTTGTCCCGGAGCCACTGGATGAGCGAGCCGGTGACGGCGATCGAGCCCTCGAGCGCGTAGACCTGGGGTGCGTCGCCGATCTTGTAGCAGACGGTGGTGAGGAGGCCGTTCTTCGACGCGATGGGCTCCGTGCCCGTGTTGAGGAGCATGAAGTTGCCGGTGCCGTAGGTGTTCTTGGCGGTGCCGACCTCGAAGCACGCCTGTCCGAAGGTCGCGGCCTGCTGGTCGCCGAGGATCCCGGCGATCGGCACACCGGGGAGCATCCCGCGCTGGCGGCCCTTCCCGTAGACCTCGGAGGAGGAACGGATCTCGGGAAGCATCGACATCGGGATCGTCATGTCCGCTGCGATGTCCTCGTTCCACGTGAGGGTGTCGATGTTCATGAGCATGGTGCGCGACGCGTTGGTGACGTCGGTGACGTGCACGCCGCCGTCGGGGCCACCGGTCATGTTCCACAGGACCCACGTGTCGGTGTTGCCGAACATGAGGTCGCCGCGCTCGGCAGCCTCCCGTGCGCCCTCGACGTTGTCGAGGATCCACTTGACCTTGGGCCCTGAGAAGTACGTCGCGAGCGGGAGGCCGACGCGGGCCTTGTACTTCTCGGCGCCCTCTGCCCCGCCGAGCTCGTCGACGATCTTCTGCGTCCGCGTGTCCTGCCAGACGATGGCGTTGTAGACGGGCGCGCCTGTCGTGCGGTCCCACACGACCGCGGTCTCACGCTGGTTCGTGATGCCGACGGCGGCGATGTCCTGGTGGGTGAGGTTCCCTCGGGTGAGGGCGAGCCCGACAGCCTCGCGGACGTTGCTCCAGATCTGGTCCGGGTTGTGCTCCACCCAGCCGGCGCGGGGGAAGATCTGGTCGTGCTCGAGCTGGCCTACGGAGTGGATGGTGCCTTCGTGGGTGAAGACGATGGCGCGGGAGCTCGTGGTTCCCTGGTCGATGGCGAGGACGTAGTTGGCAGTCATCGTGTCATTCCTTCACGTCGTTGTGGTCGTGAGCAAGGGGTGGGGCGTGAGGTGGAGCAGGGGGTGGTTCAGGCGAGGGCAGTGGCGGCCAGACCTGCGAGGACGCCACCGACGATGGGACCGACGATCGGCACCCACGCGTAGGACCAGTCGCTCGAACCCTTGCCCTTGATGGGGAGGAGGGCGTGGGCGATGCGTGGGCCGAGGTCACGTGCCGGGTTGATGGCGTACCCGGTGGGTCCGCCGAGGCTCAGGCCGATGCCCACGACGAGGAGCGCGACGGCCAGCGGTCCGAGCTCGGAGGGAGTGTTGCCGAACTGCAGGATGATGAAGACGAGGACGAACGTGCCGATGACCTCGGTGACGAAGTTCCAGCCGTAGGAGCGGATCGCCGGCCCGGTCGAGAACACGGCGAGCTTGTCGCCCGCCGGGGCTTCCTCGTCGAAGTGCTTCTTGTACGCGGCGAAGGCGAGGACGGCTCCGAGGAACGCACCGACCATCTCACCGCCGAGGTACACGAGGGTGTTCGTGACGTTGACGTCGACCCCGGGGACGAACTCGTCCTGCCCGTTCGCGATGATGCCGAAGGTCACGGCGGGGTTGAGGTGGGCTCCGGACCGCCAGGCGGCGAAGACACCGGCGAACACGCCGAGGCCCCATCCGAACGAGATGACGATCCATCCGCTCGAGAAGCCCTTGTTCTTGGGGAGGACGACGTTGGCGACGACGCCGACGCCGAGGAGGAGGAGGATCGCGGTGCCGACGACCTCGGAGATGAAGACTTGGCCAATGGAGACGTCCATCGTGGTCCTAACTGTGTGGGGGTGGACTGCGTTGTCATTCCCTCCCGGGGACGCCTTCGTCCCCGGGAATCTTCAGGTGGGCCGGCTCAGGTCCCGGCGGGGCCTGCGGCACCGTGAGACCCGGCGGGCGAACCGGGCTTGAGGCCTCCCTCGACGTGTCCGGACGGAAGCTCGGTCAGCGGTGACACGTCGGCGGCCGAGAGGCGCACCCGCTCGGCGGTCGCGTCGTCGGGCTCGAGCTCGGCCTGCTCCTCGGCCCGCGCACGGTCGGTGTACGCGGCGACCTCGGCGAGCCGGGTCTCCTCGTCCCAGCCGAGGCCCTGCGCCGCGATGTGCGAGATCTCCTCGAGCGCCCCGACGCCGCGGTCGGGGACCTCGTAGTTGAGGCGGGTGCGGTGCAGGAGGATGTCCTCGAGGTGCAGCACGCCCTCGTGGCTCACCGCGTACGCGATCTCCGCGCGGAGGTAGGCCGGGGCGTGCTCGAGGGGTGTGGCCATGCCTGGGTCGTTCTCGCACAGCTCGACGATGTCGGAGAGCAGCGAGCCGTACCGGTGCAGCAGGTGGTCGACGAGCGCGGGCGTCCAGCCGTAGGTCGCCGCGTGCCGGCGTCCCCAGTTCTGCTGGACGTCGAGCCCGACGGCGCCGAGCAGCGGCACCTTCGACGTGATCGACGGGCGTGCCTTGGCGCCCTCGCCGAGCGCGAAGTCGACCGCGTCCTCGGCCATGACGCGGTAGGTCGTGAGCTTTCCACCGGCGATGACGGTGAGGCCCGGCGTGGGGGAGGCGACGGTGTGCTCGCGAGAGACCTTGGCCGACGACGTCCCTTCCTTGGTGCCCGGCTGGAGGAGCGGGCGCAGCCCGGCCCATGTGCCGATGATGTCCTCGCGCGTGAGCGGGTCGGCGAGGACGGCGTTCGCGTGCTCGAGGACGTAGTCGATGTCCGCCGAGGTCGCCACGGGGTGCTGGAGGTCCTGCGTCCACGGGGTGTCGGTGGTGCCGATGACCCAGTAGCGGGACCACGGGATGACGAACAGGACGCTCTTCTCGGTCTGGAGGATCAGACCGACGGTGCCCTTGATGCGCTCGCGCGGAACGACGATGTGGACGCCCTTGGAGGCGAGGACACGCAGGCCGCCCGTGCCGCCGGCGAGCGACTCGGTCTGCTCGGTCCAGACGCCCGTGGCGTTGATGACGTTGCGCGCCTTGACGCGCAGGTGGTCACCGGTCTCGAGGTCGGCGAGGACCGCGCCGTCGACCCGGCCCGAGGCGTCCTTGGTGAGCTCGACGACCTGGGTGCGGCTGGCCGCGTGCGCCCCGTAGGACGCGGCGGTGCGCACGAGGGTGGAGACGAGGCGGGCGTCGTCGACGGACGCGTCCCAGTAGCGGAGGGCTCCGACGGCGGCGTCGTGGCGCAGGTCTGGGAAGAGGCGGTTCAGGCCCTTGCGGGTGACGTGCCGGTGGAACGGCAGGGCGCGCTTGCCCGGTGCGAGGCTGGCGAGCGTGTCGTAGAGCATGACGCCTGCGCCGACGTAGCCGCGCTCCCAGACGCGGTGCTCGAGGGGGTAGAGGAAGGACACGGGCTTGACGAGGTGGGGGGCGAGCTTGTTGATGAGGAGGTCGCGCTCGGTGAGGGCCTCGTGGACGAGGTGGAAGTCGAGCATCTGGAGGTAGCGCAGCCCGCCGTGGACGAGCTTGCTCGAGCGGCTCGACGTCCCGGACGCCCAGTCCTGTCCTTCGACGATGGCGGTCGTCAGGCCGCGCGTCACGGAGTCGAGCGCGATGCCCGCACCGGTGACGCCGCCGCCGATGACGAGGACGTCGAACGGTTCGCCGTCGGCGCTCGCGCGCAGGGCGTCGAGCGACTGTGCTCGGGACTGCGGGGTGAGCCTGGAAGTTGTTCCGGAGGTGGACATGTGGACCTTTCGACTCGCGTGGTGTCAGGATCAAACGTCACACTGTCAGAACGTTCGCGCAACCTGGCTGCACAAACGTGCACGCCAGGGCGGATCGTCCCGGTGTGCACCATGTGCTCCGGGACGTCACACCCTCGACCGAGACGAGCAGCCCATGGACTCACGAGAACAGGACGTCCTGCGGGCGGCCTCGATGTACTACCTCCAGGACATGAAGATGGAGACCATCGCCAAGCAGCTCGGCACGTCCCGCTCCACCGTGTCCCGGCTCGTCAAGCACGCCCGCGAGACGGGGCTCGTCGAGATCAACCTCCGACCCACGCGCTCCCGCGCGCCGGGCCTGGGCCAGCGGATCCGCGAGATGTATGGGATCGAGGCCTATGTGGTCCCGGTCACCGACTCGGCGCCGCACGACGAGCGCCTCGACCAGGTCGCCCTGACGACGGCCCGGCTCATCGGCACCTGGTTCGAGTCGGAGATGGTCCTCGCGCTCGCCTGGGGCACGACGCTCGGTGCGATCACCCGGCACCTGCCGCGCAAGCCCACCCGCGGGAGCGCGGTCGTCCAGCTCAACGGGGCAGCCAACATGCGCACCAGCGGGGTCGAGTACGCGAGCGACCTCATCGCCGGGTTCGGCCGGGCGTTCGACGCCCACGTGCACTATTTCCCAGTGCCGGCGTTCTTCGACTACGCCGAGACGAAGGAGGCGATGTGGCGCGAGAGGTCCGTCCAGCGGGTCCTCGAGGTCCAGCGACGGGCAGACATCGCCCTCTTCTCCGTCGGTGCGCTCTCGGGCGGCCTGCCCAGCCACGTGTACTCGGCCGGGTACCTCGAGCCGGAAGACGTGGCGACTCTCGACGCGGAGGGCGTGGTCGGTGATGTCTGCACCGTCTTCCTCCGCGGGGACGGCACGTACAGCGACATCGCGCTCAACGCCCGGGCCACCGGGCCGGCGCCGGCGCAGCTCCGGGCGATACCGAGACGTGTGTGCGCTGTGGCGGGCGACAACAAGGTGGTCCCGCTGCGTGCCGCCCTGCGCGCCGGAGCGGTCACCCATCTTGTCGTCGACGAGCAGACGGCCAACCGCCTCCTGGCGTGAGGCGACCTGGCCGGTCGGCGCACCGCGGGTGAACCCCGGCCTGAGAAGATATGCAGTCAAGTGCATATACGTTACGTTGGGCGAGTGACCCTCGCCCCGAGCCCTCCGTACACCCTGCGCCCCGCTCTGCCCCGAGACGTCCGCAGCATCCGCACCCTCGTCGAGCCGTACGCCGCACAGCGCATCCTCATCGCCAAGGAGGCGGTCGCCTACTACGAGGCAGTCCAGGAGTTCGTCGTCGCCGAGGCCCCAGACCCCCAGGCGCGGGAGGTCATCGGCTGCGGCGCGCTGCACATCATGTGGGAGGACCTCGCCGAGATCCGCACCGTCGCCGTCGAGCACGGTCACCTCGGAGCCGGGGTCGGGCACGCGATCGTCACCCAGCTCGTCGACCGGGCCCGCGAGCTCGGCCTCCGACGCGTGTTCTGCCTCACCTTCGAGGTCGACTTCTTCCTCCGGCACGGCTTCCGTGTCATCGAGGGGACCCCCGTCGACCCGACCGTCTACGCCGAGCTCCTCCGCTCCCACGACGACGGCATCGCCGAGTTCCTCGACCTCGCCCGCGTCAAGCCCAACACCCTCGGCAACACGCGCATGCTCCTCGACCTCTGACGCACCAGACGCTCGCGCACGCACTGCCAGTCACGCGGGCCGACCGAACCGCGCCGTGCAGTGCCACAACCGCTTGAGCGCCTGCGGGTCGTGACCGCCGGCGCGCACCGCCTCCCCGATCACCCGGGCGTCGAGCACGCCGTCCTGAGCGACCTCCCGGCCCACCGCCACCACCTCTGGCCCCCGGTACGCCGCGTGCGCCGCGAGCTCGTCGACCGACAGCACGAAACCGTGGTGCCACTCCACGGGGAAGGGCAGCGCGCCTGCAGCGTCCTCGACCGCGGTCCCACGAAAGCTCGGATCGAGCACCAGGGCCGCGATGTCCCGGTTGAGCCGCAAGGCTCCGTGGACGTGCGCCTCGACATAGTCGTCGAGCACGTCGACGTCCGCGGCGTCCGCGAGGCCCACGAGCGGCATGTGCTCGGCCGTGCCGAACGTCGTCGGTGCCATCGAGCTGTCCGGGAAGCAGAAGGTCGTCCGAGCGAGCACGTGCGGTGCGAGCCGCAGGTGCGACGACCCGAACCGGACCGACCCGCCCGCCTGGCGGCGACGATGGTTGAGCGAACCGTACTTCGGCCGCTGCGCCGCGGGGGCGTCGTCGTACGCGCCGGCGAACATCGCCTGCTCCCACCGCCACCTGTCCCCACCCGGGTGCGCGGTCAGCCCGCCGTTGCTCGAGCCCGTCTCGAACTGCGAGCGGTACTCGCCGTCGCGCACGAGGTGGTGCAGGAGCAGCACCTCGCCCACAGGCCGGTCCGGATGGAGGTGCAAGGTCACATCGAGGCCCGGCTCGAGCGGCGGGCCGGCGACCAGCCCGCGCACGTGCAGCATCGCGCGACGCCACGGGCTCTGCGGTACCGGGCTCTGCGGCGCGGGGGTCTCCGCGATCTCTCGTTCTGCCACGGCGACCACTCTGCCAGCAGACGTGGCCCACCGACGCGGATCAGCCCGGCAGGTGCAGCTCGTCGCCCGTCTGCTCGACGAGGCCGTCCTCCACGAGACCGGCGACGCAGCGGTCGAGCTGACCCGCGTCGGGCCACACGAGCGCGACCTCAGCACGGGCCACCCGACCGTGCTCGTCCTGCCCGCTCCCTACCCGACCGTGCGCCTCTCGCAGGACGGCCATGACCTTGCCGCGGACCTGCCGGTCCGTCCCCGCCCAGCCCTGCGTCCTCCTCCGCGCCCCGTGCTCGTCCGGCGGGTAGCCCGCCGCGCGCCACGCGCAGGCCCACGTCACCGGGCAGGCGTCGCACCGTGGTGCGCGCGCCGTGCACACCACGGCGCCGAGCTCCATCGACGACGCCGCCCACCTCGCCGCGTCAGCGTCCCCCGACGGGAGGACCGTCGCCGCCCGCGCCATCTCCGCCGCCGTGAGCGACGGCGCGGGCAGCGCCTCGCCGCCGAGAGTCCGTGCGAGGACGCGGCGCACGTTGGTGTCGACGACCACGGACCGTCGGCCGAAGGCGAACGCCACGACCGCTGCCGCGGTGTACGTCCCGACTCCCGGGAGCGCGAGCAGGGACGGCTCGTCCTCGGGAACCACCCCGTCGTGGCGTTCCACGATCGCGCGTGCGCAGTCCTGAAGGCGCAGCGCACGCCGCGGATAGCCGAGGGTGCCCCACGCGCGCAGGATGTCGGCGGTCGGCGCCTCGGCGACGTCCGAGGGCGTCGGCCAGCGCTCCATCCATGCAGTCCACAGAGGCGCCACCCGGGCGACCGGCGTCTGCTGCGCCATGACCTCGCTGACGAGCACACCCCACGGGGTCCGGTCTGCAGCGCGCCACGGCAGCTCTCGGGCGGTCCGTGCGAACCACTCGGCGAGCGTCTCCTGCATCGCGCGCACGGTCTGCGCTGCGGACGCCTCACGAGCGACGGGGGCTGGGATCGAGGGGATCGAGGGGACCGAGGGGACGGCAGGGGTCGCACGAGCGGGATGCACCGCACTATTGTCGCCTCAGCCGGCAGCACGGCGCGGTCCCGGCGTGCCGTGGAGTGTCCGATCAGTCCGGGTAGACGAGGATGGACGCATGGAACGCGAGAGCACCGGACGCCCACGACAGCCCGCGGGGCGAGGCAGCGGCCGACCGGCTCCGCGGCCCGCCGACCGACCACGGCCGAGCCGCAGGACCTTCCTCGTGCGCTGGATCATCGTCCTCGCGCTGCTCGCCGGGGTGATCGTCGGGATCGTCCTCGGCGTCCGGGCGCTCGCGGGCTGGGTCGGTGGCCTGTTCGAGGCGGACGAGGTCGTCGAGGGAGAGCCGACCCCGGAAGAGACCGGCGCGTACGTCCCGGTGGACTGCACACCTGCGGACGTGCAGCTGACGCTCGCGCCCGACGCGACGAGCTATCCGCTCGGGGGCACGGCCACGTTCCAGGTGACCATCGTCCACACGGGCGTGAACCCGTGCACGATCGACGCCGGGCTCGTCAGCCGTGAGGTGCTCGTCACCTCGGGCTCCGACCGGATCTGGTCGAGTGCCGACTGTGACACGGCCGGGTCGCGGTTGCTCCTTCTCGCGCCGGGGAACCAGGACGTCGAGGCCGTCGCCTGGGCGACGCAGCGCTCGGCGCCGGGGTGTGCCGCCGACCTGCCGGCACCGGGTGCGGGAACCTACCAGGCTGTGGTCAACGCTCCGGGGCTGGCGTCGGCCCCGGTCGTGTTCACGCTCGGGTGAGCGTGCGCGCGGTGGGCTAGACGTACCGCTCGAGGATGCTGGACTCGGCGAGCCGGGAGAGGCCTTCGCGCACGGCACGGGCACGCTGCTCGCCGACACCGTCGACGGACATGAGGTCCTCGATCGTCGCGGCGAGGAGCTTCTGCAGCCCGCCGAAGTGGGTGACGAGGCGCTCGACGATCGGGTCCGGCAGTCGCGGGACCTTCGCGAGGAGGCGGTACCCGTGCGGGGCGACCGCGGCGTCGAGCGCCTCGCCGCCGCCGGGCAGCCCGAGCACCCTGCCGATGAGCGTGAGGTCGAGGAGCTCGGTCGAGTCGAGCTCGCCGAGGCTCGCGAGGACGTCGGCGACGGAACGGTCCTTGCGTGCGACCTCGACGTAGTCGCGGATGACGAACTCGCGGTCGGAGCCGAGGCCACCGATGAGCTCGTCGAACTGGAGGGCGAGGAGGCGCCCGTCGGCGCCGAGCTCGACGACGTAGCCGGCGATCTCCTCGGCGATGCGACCGACCATCTCGAGCCGCTGGACGACGGCGCAGACGTCGCGCACGGTCACGAGGTCCTCGATCTCGAGGGCGGACAGCGTGCCGCTCACCTCGTCGAGGCGGGCCTTGTAGCGCTCGAGCGTCGCGAGCGCCTGGTTGGCGCGGGACAGCACGGTGTCGGAGTCCTCGAGGACGTACCGCGAGCCGCCGACGTAGAGCGCGACGATGCGCATCGACTGGCTGACGGAGATGACGGGGAAGCCGGTCTGCTTCGCGACGCGCTCTGCGGTGCGGTGGCGGGTCCCGGACTCGGTCGTCTCGATGAGGGGGTCCGGGAGGAGCTGTACGGCCGCTCGGAGGATCCGGTCCGCCTCGCGGTCGAGGACGACGGCGCCATCCATCTTCGCGAGCTCCCGCAGGCGGGTCGCGGAGAACTCGACGTCCAGCACGAAGCCGCCGGAGCTGATGGTCTCGACGGTGGTGTCGAAGCCGAGCACGATGAGCGCGCCGGTGCGACCGCGGAGGATGCGTTCGAGCCCGTCACGGAGCTCGGTGCCCGGGGCCACGGCGGCCAGGGTCTCGCGGAGGAGTTCGTCGATGTGCGCGGGGGAGTTGGCCACGAGCGAATCCTACGCGTCGCCGGCGGTTGATCCAGTGAATACCTGGTGCGTGCGTTGCACGGCTTCTGCAAGGTTCGCCGCAGGCAGGAGCGTCATCCCCGCCGGTGCGGGACCACTGGTGCCGGCCGGCACGACTGCGCGCGTGAAGCCGAGGCGCGCGGCCTCGCTCAGTCGCCTCGAGAGGCCGGTGACCGCTCGCAGCTCTCCGGCCAGGCCGACCTCGCCGATGGCGATCGTCCCGACCGGCATGGACTTGTTCTCCACGGCGCTGAGCACGGCGAGCGCGATCGCGAGGTCGGCGGCGGGCTCGGTGACGCGCGCGCCCCCGATGGTCGACACGTAGACGTCGGCGTCGGAGAGCCGGGCGCCGAGGTGTCGGTGCACGACCGCGAGGATCATCGCGAGCCGGCTGGAGTCGATGCCGCTCGTGGTGCGTCTCGGGTTGGCGAGCGGGCTGGCCACGACGAGTCCCTGGATCTCGAGCGCGAGCGGGCGCCGGCCCTCGAGGGTCACGGTGACGCACGTGCCGGGGACGGCCAGGTTGATGTGGCTGAGGAACAGGCCGCTCGGGTCGGCGAGACCGGTGATGCCGTCCTCGGTGAGCTCGAAGCACCCGACCTCGTCGGTCGGGCCGTACCTGTTCTTCACCGCGCGGACCATGCGGAGCCGCGAGTGCCGGTCGCCCTCGAACTGGCAGACGACGTCGACGAGGTGCTCGAGCGTGCGTGGACCGGCGACGGACCCGTCCTTGGTGACGTGCCCGACGAGGACGACGGGCATGTTGCGCCCCTTGGCGGCGGCGATGAGGGCGGCGGCGACCTCGCGGACCTGGCTGACGCCGCCCGGGGAGCCTTCGACCTGGGCGGACGCGATGGTCTGCACGGAGTCGACGATGAGGAGGTCCGGCTGCGTCGCCTCGACCTGGCCGAGGACCTGCCCGAGGTCGGTCTCGGCGGCGAGCAGGAGGCCGGGTGCGAGCGCGTCGATCCGCTCCGCCCGCAGGCGTACCTGTCCCGCCGACTCCTCGCCGGTGATGTAGAGGACGCGTCGTCCCCCGCGCGCATAGGTGCTCGCGACGTCGAGGAGGAGGGTCGACTTGCCCACGCCCGGCTCGCCGGCGAGCAGCACGACGGCGCCGGGGACGATCCCGCCGCCGAGGACGCGGTCGAACTCGGAGATGCCGGTGGGTGTCGCCTGGGCGGCGTCGACGTCGATCTCGCCGATCGGCTTCGCCACGTTGCGGTTCGGTGCGGAGGCGACCGTCCGTGGCCCCGACGTGGCGGCAGCCGCCTCGGTGACCGAGCCCCACTCCTGGCACTCGCCGCAGCGGCCTGCCCACTTGGACGTGGTCCACCCGCACTCGGTGCAGCGGTAGCCCGGTCGTGCTGTGCGGGTGGTCGAGGGGGAGGATGCCATGCGCGGCACGCTACCGGGGGGTACCGACAGCGTGCCGCGCGAACCACTCTCACTCGGGGACGACGGTCACCGGCCCGAGCGCGTGCCGCAGGATCTGGCTGCTCGTGGAGCCGAGCACGAGGCGGTCGAAGCCGCCGAGCCCGCGGCTGCCCACGACGAGCAGGCGGGCGAGCTGCGCGTAGGCGATGAGTCCTTTCGAGGGTGACGCGTCGATGACGACCTGTCGAACCTGTCGGGGAGGGAGGGAGAGGGCGGCTCGGTCGACTGCGTGGGCGAGCGCGGCACCGGCCTCGGCGACCATCCCCTCGGAGGACGGGGTCCAGGCTGTCCCGCCCGCGACGGGGGCGAGCGGGGGGACGTGCCAGCAGCAGACCGCGTGGAGGGTGAGGTCCCGGCGCGCGGCGAAGTCCGCCGCGTGGCGCAGGGCGAGGACGGAGCGCTCCGAGCCGTCGACGCCGACCACGACGGTGTCGGTGTCGGCGTGCCGGCCCGCGGGCGCAGGGTGCGCGCCGCGGTGCCGGGGCGCGGGGACGACGGTCACGGGTCGGTGCGCGTGGTGCACGACGTTCGTCGACACGGAGCCCATGACGAGGTGTGCGAGCGTCCCGCGGCCGCGGCGTCCCACGACGAGCATGGCCGCGTCGGCGCTGTGCTCGAGGAGCGCGGCGACGGGCGACCCCTGGACCTGCGCGGCGACGACCTCGTGGTCCTGGGCGGCCGGGAGACGCTCGGCCAGGCGCTCGCGTGCGGCGTCGACGATCTCCTCCACCTTGGCGAGCTCGCGGGCGCCGATCCGCCGGAAGATCGTCTCGGTCGTGTCCTGGGTGAGCGAGACCTCCGGTGCGTCCATCCACGAGGCGTCCCAGACGAGGAGGACGGTGAGCGGGACTCCGCGGGACACCGCTTCGTCGAATGCCCAGTCGAGGGCGTGGAGTGAGTCGGCTGATCGGTCGATCCCGACGACGATCCCGCTCGGGCTGGTCATGGTAGGCCTCCTGGCGACGGGCCGCCGGCCGTGCGGCTGCTCGGTCGTGCGCCGCGCGTCGGTGGCGATATGTCCAGTCTCCTCTGCCTGCGAGGTTTGTCCACAGGAGAGCGGTGGTCGTCCGGTGGGATCCTGGAACGGGCGTCCGGTGGCGTGGGTGGTATGACGACTCGTCGTCGTACCGACGTGGCACCCGCGCTGGGAGGGCTGCACGCCGTAGGCTGGCGGCCTCTCACGATCATCGCCTCACAAGGGGAAACGAGCACCATGAGCGAGCAAGACCACCGCGGTCGACGAGCGAGCGATCCGGCCCGCACCCCGGAGCTCTCCCGCACGCCGGGGCCGGGGGCGCCCCGCCGGCCCTCGACGGAGCCCAGGAAGCCCGCAGCGTCCGACGCAGGCAGCGACGCGTCGACGCGTCGCTTCCCCGGTCCGCCGTGGCTGCCGTGGGTGATCGGGGGCGTGGTCGCGGTCGTCGTCGTCGTCCTCGTCGTCCTCGGTCTCGACCGTGACGACAGTCCTGGCTCCTCGTCGACGCCGAGCCCGGTCGAGGTCGTCGGGGCCGTGCCGACGCCGGTGGCCGAGCCTGTCGTGCGGGGCGAGGGTTCCGCGCTGTTCCTGTCGCTGCCGGACTCGGTCCGTCAGTACGTCGTGACGGAGATCGCTCCGTCGGAGGCGTTCGCGGCTGCTGCCGCGCTCGAGTCGGTCACCGCGACGTACACCGGCCCCCTCGACGGCGCGGAGGTGGGCTACACGGTCACGGTGGGCCAGTGGCCGACGCCGGCAGAGGCGGCGGCGAACGCCGCCGCGGTGGTCGCGGCCGCCGGGGAGCCGATCTCCTCCGGAGAGGTGACGGTGGCGGGCGCGCCCGCCGGCACCTACTCGATCCACGGCGTCGACGACACGCTCTCGACCGTCGTCTGGACCAACGGGACACTGCTCCTCCAGGCGACCGGCCCCGCTGCCGACATCGAGAACTTCTACCTCGCGTACAGCTTCTGATGGCCGGGGGCTCGCGTCCGCCAGGGATGAACGACGTCGCGCGTGCCGCCGGTGTGTCCCACCAGACGGTCTCGCGGGTCCTCAACGACCATCCGAACGTCCGCGCGGAGACCCGTGTGCGGGTGCTCGAGGCGATCGCCCGGCTCGGGTACCGGCGCAACAGCGCGGCGCGCGCGCTCGTGACGCGCAAGTCCGGGACGCTGGGCGTCGTGACGACCGGCTCCTACCTGTTCGGTCCCTCGCGCACGCTCGTCGCGATCGAGGAGGCTGCGCGCGAGGCGGGGTACTTCTTGTCCGTCGCGACGCTCCGGACGGTCGACGCGGAGACCATGCACGAGGTGCTGGAGCACTTCATGGACCAGGCGGTGGAGGGTGTCGTCGTCATCGCGCCGCACGCCGCCGTCGTCGAGGCCGTGCGATCGGTCGGGGAAGGGCTGCCCGTCGTCGTGGTCGCGGCGATCCCCGACCCGCCGGAGTCGGTCACGACGGTCTCGGTGAACCAGGAGCTCGGGGCGCGGCTCGCGGTGCGTCACCTCGCGGAGCTCGGTCATCGCGAGGTGGTGCACCTCTCAGGACCGGCGGACTGGCTCGACGCGCGCGCGCGGGTCGTCGGGTGGGCCGCGGAGTCGGCGGCGCTCGGCCTGCGGGTCGGCGAGCCCATCGAGGGGGACTGGAGCGCGGAGCGGGGCTTCGAGGTGGGGCAGGACCTCGTGCGGACCGGTGTGCCGACGGCGGTGTTCGCCGCGAACGACCAGCTGGCGCTCGGGCTGCTGCGTGCGTTCCACGAGGCAGGCCTCGTGGTCCCGCGCGACGTGAGCGTCGTGGGTTTCGACGACATCCCGGGGGCCTCGAACTTCATCCCACCGCTGACGACCGTCCGCCAGGGCTTCGCTCGCCTCGGTGCGCGGATCATCGCCACGCTCCTGGCCTCGCTCGACGGGAGGGCGGCCGCCGACTCGAGCTCCGCGCCGGACCTGGTGGTGCGAGCGAGCACGGGGAGGCCCCGTCACTGACGGTCGACCGAGGACCTGCGGTCCTTGACAGCCCAACGGTTGTGAACGTTAACATGGAGTGTCTCCGCGCCCGGCGCACCGCTGGTCCCGGGCGCGGGGACACTCAACCTGGCCAGTGTCTCGATGACGGTGTCCACTGGTCTCGCCAGCACCACCCACTCCAGCACCACCCTCTCCGGCACCGCGCACCACCACCACCGTCCGCCACCGCGCGGACCTTGCAGCAATGGGGCTTCGAATGACCGACCCGCAGCGCGCCCTGACCATCGGCGTCGATTACGGAACACTGTCCGGCCGGGCGGTGATCGTCCGCGTCCACGACGGCGCCGAGCTCGGCACCGGCGTCCACGAGTACCCGCACGCCGTCATGGACCATGTCCTGACGGCCGGTCCGGCGTCCGAGTCGGGCACCCCGGTGCCGCTCCCGCCCGAGTGGGCGCTCCAGGTGCCCCAGGACTACGTCGACGTCCTCAAGATCGCCGTGCCGGCCGCGATCGCGCAGGCGCAGGCGGACCACGGCATCGACGTCGCCGACATCATCGGCATCGGCACGGACTTCACCGCGTGCACGATGGTCCCCACGACCACCGACGGCACGCCGCTCTGCGAGCTCGACGGCTTCGGCGACCGGCCCCACGCGTACATCAAGCTGTGGAAGCACCACGCGGCCCAGGGCCAGGCGGATCGCATCAACGAGCTGGCGCACGCCCGTGGCGAAGAGTGGATCGCGCGCTACGGCGGCCTCATCTCCTCCGAGTGGGAGTTCGCGAAGGGCCTGCAGGTCCTCGAGGAGGACCGCGAGGTCTACGACCGCATGGACCACTGGGTCGAGGCCGCGGACTGGATCGTGTGGCAGCTCTCGGGCACGTACGTCCGCAACGCCTGCACGGCCGGGTACAAGGGCATCTACCAGGACGGGCAGTACCCGTCCGAGGAGTTCCTCGCCGGGCTCAACCCCGACTTCGCGAGCTTCGTCGCCGACAAGGTCGAGCACGAGATCGGCCAGCTCGGCGCGGTCGCGGGCCGCCTCACGGCCGAGGCCGCCGCCTGGACGGGGCTGCCCGAGGGCATCGCCGTCGCGGTCGGCAACGTCGACGCGCACGTGACCGCACCCGCCGCCAACGCCGTGGAGCCCGGTCAGATGACCGCGATCATGGGCACCTCCACCTGCCACGTCATGAACGGCGAAGAGCTGCACGGCGTCCCCGGGATGTGCGGCGTCGTCGACGGCGGCATCGTCGAGGGCCTGTGGGGCTACGAGGCCGGCCAGTCCGGTGTGGGCGACATCTTCGGCTGGTTCGTCAACAGCGCCGTGCCGCCCGCCTACGTCGACGCGGCGGCTGCCGCGGGGCAGTCCGTCCACCAGTACCTCACCGACCTCGCCGCGAAGCAGCAGATCGGTGAGCACGGCCTCGTCGCCCTCGACTGGCACTCGGGCAACCGCTCGGTCCTCGTCGACCACGAGCTCTCCGGCGTCGTCGTCGGGCAGACCCTCGCGACGAAGCCCGAGGACACCTACCGTGCGCTCCTCGAGGCGACCGCCTTCGGCACCCGGACCATCGTCGAGGCGTTCCAGAACTCGGGGGTGCCCGTCACGGAGCTCGTCGTCGCGGGTGGTCTCCTGAAGAACGCGCTCCTCATGCAGATCTATGCCGACGTCACGCACCTGCCGCTCTCGACCATCGCGAGCGACCAGGGTCCCGCCCTCGGCTCGGCGATCCACGCGGCCGTCGCCGCAGGCGCCTACCCGGACGTCCGGACCGCCGCCCAGGTCATGGGCAAGCGCACGCAGTCCGCGTACACGCCGATCCCGGAGAACGTCGCGAAGTACGACGCGCTCTTCGCCGAGTACACGACCATCCACGACTACTTCGGCCGTGGCGCCAACGAGGTCATGCACCGCCTCAAGGCCATCCGCCGCGAGGCCAAGGCCGTCGCGACCAGCACGGGCGTCACGGAGGCCTCCGCATGAGCGCGGCGCAGGAGTCCGGCCAGCCGGTCGGTCTCGCCGGCTTCTCCGACGAGGTCCGCGCCGAGGTCGCCCAGGTCCGAGAGCTCGTCGCGCGGCTGCACGCCGAGCTGCCCCGCTGGGAGCTCGTCGTCTGGACCGCAGGGAACGTCTCCCAGCGGCTGAAGACCGCGGACCTCTTCGTCATCAAGCCCTCGGGCGTGACGTACGACGAGCTCACCCCGGAGTCCATGGTCGTGTGCGACCTCGACGGGAACCTCGTCGACGGCACCCGCGCACCGTCCTCGGACACGGCCGCGCACGCCTACGTCTACCGCCACATGGACCGCGTCGGGGGAGTGGTGCACACGCACTCCACCTACGCCACGGCCTGGGCTGCGCGCGCCGAGCCGGTGCCGTGCGTCCTGACGATGATGGCCGACGAGTTCGGCGGGGACGTCCCGGTCGGGCCCTTCGCCCTCATCGGTGACGACTCCATCGGCAAGGGCATCGTCGACACCCTCTCGACGTCCCGCTCGCCCGCGGTCCTCATGCGCAACCACGGCCCCTTCACCATCGGCAAGGACGCCAAGTCCGCCGTGAAGGCCGCCGTCATGGTCGAGGAGGTCGCGCGCACCGTGCACATCTCGCGCCAGCTCGGGGAGCCCACGCGCATCTCGCAGGACCACATCGACTCGCTCTACGACCGTTACCAGAACGTCTACGGACAGTGAAGGACCAGACATGAAGAAGAACCCCCTCGAAGGCAAGGAGATCTGGTTCCTCACCGGGTCCCAGAACCTCTACGGCGAGGAGACGCTGCGACAGGTCGCCGAGCAGTCCCAGACGATCGCCGCGGCGATCGACGGCGCCGACGCCGTCCCCGTCAAGGTCGTGTGGAAGCCGGTCCTCAAGGACTCGGACGCGATCAAGGAGCTCGCCCTCGCGGCGAACGCCGACCCCGCGTGCATCGGCCTCGTCGCCTGGATGCACACGTTCTCCCCGGCGAAGATGTGGATCCGCGGCCTCGACGCGCTCGACACCCCGCTCCTGCACCTCCACACGCAGGCGAACGTCGAGCTGCCCTGGGCGGACATCGACATGGACTTCATGAACCTCAACCAGGCCGCCCACGGCGACCGTGAGTTCGGGTACATCCAGACGCGCATGGGCGTGCCGCGCAAGACGGTCGTCGGGCACGTGTCCAACCCCGCCGTGATCGACAAGATCGCCACGTGGACGCGCGCCGCGGCCGGCCTCGACGCCGTCCGCAACCTGCGCCTCGCCCGCTTCGGCGACAACATGCGCAACGTCGCCGTCACCGAGGGCGACAAGACCGAGGCCGAGATCAGCCTCGGAGTCTCCGTGAACACGTGGGGCGTGAACGACCTCGTCGCCGTCGTGGACGCGGTCGAGGAGTCCGTCATCGACGCCCTCGTCGCCGAGTACGAGGAGCTCTACGACGTCGCTCCCGAGCTCCGCAAGGGCGGGGAGCGTCACGACTCCCTGCGCTACGGCGCGCGCCTCGAGGCGGGCATGCGTTCCTTCCTCGAGTCCGGCGACTTCGGTGCCTTCACGACGAACTTCGAGGACCTCGGCTCGCTGCGCCAGCTCCCCGGGCTCGCCGTCCAGCGCCTCATGGCCGAGGGCTACGGCTTCGGCGCGGAGGGCGACTGGAAGACGGCCGTCCTCGTGCGCGCCGCGAAGGTCATGGGCCACGGTCTGCCCGGTGGCGCCTCGCTCATGGAGGACTACACCTACGACCTGACGCCCGGCGACGAGAGGATCCTCGGCGCGCACATGCTCGAGATCTGCCCGACGCTCACCACGTCCAAGCCGCGCCTCGAGATCCACCCGCTCGGCATCGGCGGCAAGGAGGACCCGGTCCGCCTCGTCTTCGACACGGACGCCGGCCCGGCCGTCGTCGTCGCGATGTCCGACATGCGCGAGCGCTTCCGCCTCACCGTCAACGTCGTCGACGTCATCGCCCCCGAGCACGAGCTGCCGAACCTCCCCGTCGCCCGTGCGGTGTGGAAGCCGCAGCCGAGCTTCGCCGTCTCCGCGGAGGCCTGGCTGCTCGCCGGCGCCGCCCACCACACGGTCATGAGCACGGCTCTCGGCCTCGAGGCGTTCCAGGACTTCTCCGACATGGCACGCACCGAGCTCGTGACGATCGACGAGTCCACCGAGGCTCGCCGGTTCGCGCAGGAGCTGCGCTGGAACCAGGCCTACTACCGCCTGGCGCAGGGGTTCTGAGCCGGAGCCACTGCCTGGTCTGAGGGCTGCGGATCCGATCGAGGAGGGCGTGCGCGCGGCGGAGAGCCGGGTGCACGCTCTCGCTCGTCCGGGTTCAGGTCCAGGGGCCCTGAGGGGCCGGGAGCCCGGAAACACGCGTCCGGTTTCGTTCAAGTCGAAAACTCAAGAGTTTCATCTGGGTGAAATCCGACATCGACGGGGCTCGGACGGACGGTGGAGGACCCCTCTCACCCGGTCTGGCACCGTCGCCGCGACTATTCGTCCCACCTTTGCGACCGTTATCCGATCGCAACCAGTTCTTGACTTCAAGAAGTTGACGCAAGTCGTCCGAGTGAGCAGAGTAGGACGCGTCCCCGGACGAGTCGCCAGCGCGAGGCACAGTAGCACCGCGTCGACCCTCCTCCAGAGGCACGTCGAACCTGTCGACGACAGCTCGACACCGCACGGATCCCCCCGTTCCCCGCGCGGACCTGTTTCACACGACTTTTCACGGCATGACATGTATCTCTCAAGGAGGAGAAGATGATCAGCAAGAAATATTCAGCTCTCGCAGCTGGATTCGCCCTGGCTCTCACCGTCACGGCCTGCTCGGGCGGCGGAGCCGGCAGCGGCTCTGACGACACGAGCGTCGCCCCCGAGGACGCCACGGTCGGTGTCTCGATGCCGACGCAGACGTCCGAGCGCTGGATCGCCGACGGCGACGCGGTCGAGGCGGGCCTCAAGGAGGCCGGCTACGAGGTCAACCTCCAGTTCGCCGGAGACGAGATCCCGACGCAGCAGCAGCAGATCGACCAGATGATCACGCAGGGCGTCGACCTCCTCATCATCGCCGCGATCGACGGCACCGCGCTGAGCAGCCAGCTCGACGCGGCCGCTGCCGAGGGGATCCCGGTCATCTCCTACGACCGCCTCATCCGCGAGAACGAGAACGTCGACTTCTACGTCACGTTCGACAACTACCAGGTCGGCGTCCAGCAGGCCACCTCGCTCCTCACGGGCCTCGGCCTCGTGACCCCCGCGGGTCCGGGCACGGCCACCGGCCCGTTCAACATCGAGCTCTTCGCCGGCTCGCTCGACGACAACAACGCGCACTTCTTCTACCAGGGCGCGATCGACACCCTCCAGCCGTACATCGACGGCGGGCAGATCGTCGTCAAGTCCGGCCAGACGGAGATCGAGCAGATCGCAACCCTGCGCTGGCTCCAGGAGACGGCGCAGAAGCGCATGGAAGACCTCCTGACGTCCAGCTACGGCGGCGGCGCCGAGCCGCTCCACGGCGTGCTCTCCCCGTACGACGGCATCTCCCGCGGAATCATCACCGCGCTGCAGAACGCCGGCTACGGCCCCACGCAGGCTGAGGGTCTCCCGATCGTCACCGGCCAGGACGCCGAGATCGCGTCGATCAAGCTGATCAACGAGGACGTCCAGCACGCGACGATCTTCAAGGACACCCGCAAGCTCGCCGACCAGGCGATCATCTCCGCCGAGGCGTTCCTCTCCGGCGAGGAGCCCGAGGCGAACGACACGAAGTCGTACGACAACGGCGTCAAGGTCGTCCCGTCCTACCTCCTCGAGTCGGACATCGTCTACAAGGGTGACATCCAGTCCCTCCTCGTCGACTCCGGCTACTGGACCGAGGCAGAGGTTGCCTCCGGCCAGGCCGAGTGACCTGACCGATACCAGCACCTCGGGCAGCACCCGTCATGCATGACGCATGACGACAACGCATCAGCAGCGTGACGGCGGGCGGGCGGAGAACCGCTCGCCCGTCGTCACGACCGCGCGCACAATCGCACCAGACCAGAAGGGTTAGGTCGCATGAATCCCAACATCTTGGAGATGCGTTCCATCACCAAGACATTCCCGGGAGTCAAGGCGCTCGAAGACGTATCGCTCAGCGTGCGGCGGGGAGAGATCCACGCCATCTGCGGAGAGAACGGCGCCGGGAAGTCGACTCTCATGAAGGTTCTGTCCGGGGTCTACCCCGCAGGGACCTACACCGGAGAGATCCACTTCGACGGCAAGCTCGAGGAGTTCCACTCCATCAACCAGAGCGAAGCCAGTGGTGTCGTCATCATCCACCAGGAGCTCGCCCTCATCCCGTTCCTCTCCATCGCGGAGAACATCTTCCTCGGCAACGAGCAGACCCACCGCGGGATGGTCGACTGGAACCGCACGAACTCCGAGGCGACCAAGCTCCTCGCCCGTGTCGGCCTCGACGAGAATCCCGTGACGCCGGTCGGACAGCTCGGCGTCGGCAAGCAGCAGCTCATCGAGATCGCGAAGGCCCTCTCCAAGAGGGTCAAGCTCCTCATCCTCGACGAGCCGACCGCGGCCCTCAACGACTCCGACTCGGAGCACCTCCTCTCCCTGCTGCGCTCGCTCCAGGGACAGGGCATCACGTCGATCATGATCTCGCACAAGCTCAACGAGATCACCGCGATCGCCGACTCCACGACGATCATCCGCGACGGCCGCACCATCGAGACCCTCGACGCCGCGGAGATCACGCAGGAGCGCATCATCAAGGGCATGGTCGGCCGCGACCTCGAGAGCCGCTACCCCGACCACACGCCCACGCTGGGCGCGGAGGTCATGCGGGTCGAGGACTGGACGGTGCACCACCCGACCCAGCGCGACCGGGTCGTCGTCGACAACGCGTCGTTCAACGTTCGCGCAGGCGAGATCATCGGCATCGCCGGTCTCATGGGTGCCGGCCGCACGGAGCTCGCGATGAGCATCTTCGGTCGCACCTACGGCAGCAACATCTCCGGCCGCATCTTCATGCACGGCAAGGAGGTGCGCACCCACACGGTGAGCCAGGCCATCGACAACGGCATCGCGTACGCGACCGAGGACCGCAAGAAGTTCGGTCTGAACCTCATCTCCGACATCCGGACGAACATCACCGGCGCAGGTCTCGACAAGATCTCCTCGCGCGGCTGGGTGAACAACAACGAAGAGCTCAAGGTCGCCGAGGGCTACCGGGCGAGCATGAACATCAAGACGCCCACCGTCATGGCGACGGTCGGCAAGCTCTCCGGCGGTAACCAGCAGAAGGTCGTGCTCAGCAAGTGGATCTTCACGTCCCCGGACGTGCTCATCCTCGACGAGCCCACCCGTGGCATCGACGTCGGTGCCAAGTACGAGATCTACACGATCATCAACAAGCTTGCCGACCAGGGCAAGGCGTGTGTCGTCATCTCCTCCGAGCTCCCCGAGCTCCTCGGCATCTGCGACCGGATCTACACGCTCGCAGAAGGCCGGATCACCGGTGTGCTCAACGCAGACGAGGCCTCGCAGGAGAGCCTCATGGAACTCATGACCAAGGAAAAGGAAGCGCGGCGATGACCGAAACATCGGGTCTCAGAGCCCTAGTCACCCGAAACCTCCGGCAGAGCGGCATCTACGTCGCGTTCGTCGCCATCATCGGGCTGTTCGCGGTGCTCACGGACGGGGTCCTCCTCAGCCCGGGGAACCTCACGAACATCGTCCTGCAGTACTCCTACATCCTCATCCTCGCCCTCGGCATGCTGCTGGTGATCATCGCGGGACACATCGACCTGTCGGTCGGTTCCGTCGTGGCGCTCACCGGTGCGGTGTCCGGTGTGCTGGTCATCAAGGAAGGGATGCCCTGGGGCGTCGGTATCGCGGCTGCGATCGGCGTCGGTCTCCTCGTCGGAGCCTGGCACGGGTTCTGGGTCGCGTTCGTCGGTATCCCGGCGTTCATCGTTACCCTTGCGGGCATGCTCCTGTTCCGTGGGCTCACGCTCCAGGTGCTGAGCAACATCTCGCTCTCGCCGTTCCCCTCCACGTACCAGAAGACCGCTAGCGGCTTCATCAACGGATTGCTCGGGGGGCCGGGATACGACACGTTCACGCTTGTCGTCGCCGCGATCGGCGTCGCCGGCTACGCCTACAGCGCGTTCCGCGGCCGCCGTGCCCGCGTCGCCTACCAGCAGGCCGTCGAGTCGTTCCCGCTCTTCATCGTCAAGCTCGTCGCGATCGCCGCTGTCGTCATGGCCTTCGCGTGGCAGCTCGCCAACAGCCGCGGCCTGCCGATCGTGCTCATCATCCTGGGCGTGCTCATCATGACGTACGCGCTCATCACGAAGCAGACCGTCTTCGGCCGTCACATCTACGCGATCGGTGGCAACCTCAGCGCCGCGCAGCTCTCCGGTGTGAAGGTCAAGTGGGTCAACTTCTGGATCTTCGTCAACATGGGCATGCTGTCGGGTATCGCGGGCGTCGTGTACTCCTCGCGGTCGAACGGCGCACAGCCGTCAGCCGGAAACATGTTCGAGCTCGACGCGATCGCCGCCTGCTTCATCGGTGGAGCAGCCGTCACCGGTGGTGTCGGCACGGTCGTCGGAGCGATGGTCGGTGGCCTCATCATGGCCGTCATGAGCAACGGCATGCAGCTCCTCGGCGTCGACCAGTCGGTGCAGCAGATCGTCAAGGGCCTCGTCCTCCTCCTGGCCGTCGCGTTCGACGTCTACAACAAGCGTCGCGCAGCGCAGGCTCGCTGACACAGCACGACGCCCGCGAGGGCGCGCAACCCCCGCGAGGGCGTAGCGACGAAGGCGACGGCGTGTGGTCCTCCACACGCCGTCGCCTTCGTGCTGCGCCCTCGTTCGCGTGCCAGAGGGCTGCTGGCGCGAGACGGGCCCCGTCGCCGCGCGAGCGGGCCGAGCAGCACCCCGGGCGCGCGCCGGGGGCCGTGTCGAGCCAGATAGCCCATTTGTCGCTAAATCGTTATCTACAGGCCTTTCGCCCGATATGTTGTGAACGCTAACATCGGGAGGATGCGAGCCCGAAGGCGGACCCGCACACCGCCTGGGTCCAACGACGGACCTCAGGTCGATCTCAAGGAGGAGATATGACCCGCAAGGCTTTCACCCGCGCAGCGATCGGCACGCTCGTCGCAGCCTCGATGCTCACCCTCTCCGGCTGCGGCTCCGACGGCGAGTCAGAGGGCGGCGACGACCTCATCCAGGTCGGCTTCTCCCAGCTCGGCGCAGAGAGCGGATGGCGCACCGCCAACACCGAGTCCGTCAAGGCGAACCTCACCGAGGAGAACGGCATCGAGCTCACGTTCGTCGATGCTCAGCAGAAGCAGGAGAACCAGATCAAGGCCCTGCGCGACTTCATCGACCAGGACGTCGACGTCATCGCCTTCTCGCCCGTCATCGAGACGGGCTGGGACGAGATCCTCCAGGACATCAAGGACTCAGGCATCCCCGTCGTCCTCGTCGACCGGACAGTCGACACCACCGTCGAAGACCCCTTCGTCACGTGGATCGGTGCCGACTTCACGGCAGAGGGCGTCACCGCCGGCGAGTGGGTCGCGGAGAACCACCCCGACGCCAAGGTCTTCGAGCTCCAGGGCACCATGGGCTCCGGCGCCCAGAGCAACCGGCAGGACGGCTTCCGGTCCGTCGTCGGAGACAACGTCATCGGTGAGGCGAGCGGCAACTTCACACGCACCGAGGGCAAGGAGGCGACCGAGGCCGCGCTCCAGGCCTACCCGGAGATGGACCTCATCTTCGCGCACAACGACGACATGGGCCTCGGCGCGATCGAGGCGATCGAGGCCGCTGGCAAGGTCCCAGGCGTGGACATCAAGATCGTCACCGTCGACGGCGTGCGTGACGGGCTGACCGCGCTCCTCGAAGGGAAGTTCAACTTCGTCGTCGAGTGCAACCCGGCGTTCGGAGACCAGCTCGTCGAGCTCGTCAAGCAGGTCGCCGCAGGCGAGGACGTGCCTGAGGAGACCATCGTCGTCGACCAGGCCTTCGACCAGACGATCACCCAGGACGTCATCGACGCCAGGTCGTTCTGACGCCCGTCCCCGCTGAGAACCGCAGCTGACCGGGCCCGCGACGGGCCCGGTCAGCCCACCCGCTGCCGGCGGCAGCCGCAGAGAGGACGACGATGTCCGAGACGACGACCGCTCACGGGACCGGGATCGCGCGCACCCCGGTCGTGGAGATGACAGGCATCACGATCACCTTCCCCGGCGTCAAGGCGCTCGACGACGTGGACTTCGCGCTCCATCCCGGTGAGGTCCACGCGCTCATGGGCGAGAACGGGGCGGGGAAGTCGACGCTCATCAAGGCACTCACGGGCGTCTACACGATCGACTCGGGCACCGTCGTGGTGAACGGTGCCCAGGTGGACCTCAGCGGACCGCGCGCCGCGCAGGCCGCCGGGATCAGCACCGTCTACCAGGAGGTCAACCTGTGCTCGAACCTCTCGGTCGCGGAGAACGTCATGCTCGGGCACGAGCCCCGGAGAGGGCCGCTCATCAGCTGGCGGGCGATGCGCCGTGAGGCGAGCCGGTACCTCGAGCGTCTGGGGCTCTCGATCGATCCCGGCTCGATGCTCTCGACGCACTCGATCGCCGTCCAGCAGCTGTGCGCCATCGCGCGCTCGACCGTGGCGGACGCGAAGGTGCTCATCCTCGACGAACCGACGTCGAGCCTCCAGAAGGCAGAGGTGGACGAGCTGTTCGCCGTGGTCCGGAGCCTGCGGGACGCCGGGGTCGCGGTCCTCTTCGTCTCCCACTTCCTCGACCAGGTCTACGAGATATCCGACCGCATGACCGTCCTGCGCAACGGCCGGCTCGTCCGCTCCGCCCCCACCCGTGACCTGCCGCGACGTGAGCTCATCTCCGCGATGATCGGCCGCACGGGGGAGGAGCTCGCGACCCTCGAGGAGGGGGCGCGGTCGCGGGTGCGCACGGCACGCGACGGAGAGGTCTCCGCCATCAAGGCGGTCGGCCTCGGGAAGCACGGCCGGATCCAGCCGTACGACCTCGAGCTCTTCCCCGGCGAGATCGTGGGCCTCGCGGGGCTCCTCGGGTCCGGGCGCACGGAGGCCGCCCGCCTCCTCACGGGAGCCGACAAGCCCGACCAGGGCGAGATCCAGCTCGACGGCCGGACCGTCCGGCTCGACGACCCGCTCCAGGCGCTGAAGATGGGCATCGCCTTCTCCTCCGAGGACCGCAAGAAGGAGGGCATCATCGGTGACCTCACGGTGCGTGAGAACATCGCTCTCGCCGTCCAGACCATCCGCGGCATCTGGCGACCGGTCCCTCGGCGGGAGCTCGACACCATCGTCGACAGGTACATGCGGGCGCTCAACATCCACCCGGCGAGCCCCGGGATGCTCGTGAAGAACCTCTCGGGCGGCAACCAGCAGAAGGTGCTCCTCGCCCGGTGGCTCGCCGTCGCGCCACGCATCCTCGTGCTCGACGAGCCCACCCGCGGCATCGACGTCGGGGCCAAGGCGGAGATCCAGAAGCTCGTCGCGGACCTCGCAGCCGACGGCATGTCCGTCGTGTTCATCTCCTCGGAGTTCGAGGAGGTGCTGCGGGTGAGCCAACGCATCGAGATCCTGCGCGACCGCGTCTTCGTCGAGCAGATCGTCAACGGACCCGAGATCTCCCCGGACACCGTCCTCACGAGCATCGCAGCGAGCGAAGGAACACCATCGTGACCGCCGACATCGCATCCCCTGACCTCTCGACCCGGCCCGGGGCGGCCCCGGAACTCCTCCGCCGAGCGTTCCACCACCGCCTGTTCTGGCCGGTCGTCGCACTCGTCGTCCTGCTGCTCGCCTGTGGTCTGCGCAGCCCGGGCTTCCTCGACGTCTCGGTCCGGGACGGACACCTCTTCGGACAGCTCATCGACATCCTGAGGTTCAGCGCGACGCCGATGCTCCTGGGTCTCGGCATGGCGCTCGTCATCGCGACGGGTGGGATCGACCTCTCCGTCGGCGCAGTCATGGCCATCTCCCTGGCCGTCTCGCTCACCTACCTCGACGGGTCGTCGAGCGCCGGGAGCGTCCCCACCGTCCTCACCGCGATCGGGATCGCCCTCGCCGTGGCGGTCGTCATCGGCACCTTCAACGGGTTCATGGTCGCCGTCCTCGGCATCCAGCCGTTCATCGCGACGATGATCCTCATGGTCGCCGGGCGGGGCATCGCCATGCTCATCACCCAAGGGCAGATCACCACCGTGACCAGCCCGCCGTTCAAGTTCCTCGGCTCCGGGTTCGTCCTGGGCCTGCCGATGCCGGTCGTCATCTCGGCGGTCGTCCTCGTGCTCCTCGTGCTCGTCGTGCGCATCTCCGCACTGGGCATGCTGCTCGAGAGCGTCGGGATCAACCGGGAGGCGAGCCGCCTCGCGGGCGTCCCGTCCCGGAGCATCACGTGGTTCGTCTACATCGTGGCCGCCCTGCTCGCCGGGCTGGCCGGCATCGTCTACGGCGCACCGACCATGGCGGCGGACGCCAACAACATCGGGCTCATGAAGGAGATGGACGCGATCATGTGCGTCGTCCTCGGCGGGACCACGCTCGCCGGCGGCAAGTTCTACCTCGGCGGGACCGTGGTCGGCGCGCTCATCCTCAGCACCATCGAGCGCGCGGTCGTCATCTTCCACATCCCGTCGCAGATCACGCCGCTCTTCAAGGCGCTCGTGATCATCGCCGTCTGCGTCGCGCAGTCCCCGAAGCTCCGCGGGATGCTCCGCGACGCCAGACCGAGACGTGACGGGCGCCCGCCCACGGTCGTGGCGCCCGCCGCGCGCGCGACCGTCAAGGAGGTCGTGTGATGTCGACCAGCACAGCGACAGGCCGCCCCACGGCCGCTGCCCCTCGGCCGGGTCCCGGCCACCGCGCCCGGATCGTCCTCGGTCGCCTCCTCGAGCCCCGGTACCTCCCCGTCGCCGGTACCCTGCTGACCCTCGTCATCATGCTGGCCGTCGGGGAGGCCCGCTACGGCGGCGACCGCGGCTTCGTCTCCGTCAGACTCTTCTCCAACCTCCTCGTCGACAACTCCTACCTGCTCGTGCTCGCGATCGGGATGACCTTCGTCATCCTCACGGGCGGCATCGACCTCTCGGTCGGAGCGGTCGTCGCGCTCGTGGGTCTCGTCGTCGCGAGGCTCCTGCCGCTCGGCGTCCCGCTGCCCGTCGTGCTCGTCGTCGGCGTCCTCATCGGGTCGACCTTCGGGCTGCTCATCGGCACGATGGTGCACGCCTTCGCGATCCAACCGTTCATCGCGTCGCTCGCGGCGATGTTCCTCGCCCGCGGGCTGTGCAACGTCGTGAGCGTGCAGTCGCTCGCCATCAAGGACGAGGGCTTCGCCGCACTGGCGTCGTGGAGCGTGAAGTTCGGGGAGGGACGCAGCATCTCGAAGATCAACCTCAGCATGATCGTCGCGTTCGCCGTCCTCCTCGTCGCGTTCTACCTCCTGCACTACACACGCTTCGGTCGAACGGTCTACGGGGTGGGCGTCGGTGACGGTGGCAACGCGGTCCAGCTCATGGGCCTCTCGAGCGGGCGCACGGTCGTGGGGGTCTACGTCATCAGCGGGACGTGCGCCGGCATCGCCGGGATCCTCTTCGCGCTGTACACGAAGTCCGGGTTCAACCTCACCGGGATCGGCATGGAGCTCGACGCGATCGCCGCGGTCGTCATCGGCGGGACGATCCTCACCGGCGGCGGAGGCTACGTCCTGGGTACCGCGGCCGGAGTTCTCGTCTACGGGCTGATCCAGGTGCTCATCGCTCGCGAGGGCCTCGACTCCTGGTGGACCCGTGTCTTCATCGGTGTGGTCCTCCTCGCGTTCGTCGTGCTCCAGCGCGTCCTCACGCTCCGACGCCGGTAGCGGGCGTCCCGCCCGCGGTCCTAGGGGCGCGCAGCGAAGCGGTCCAGCAGGTCCGAGTGACCGGACACGACGAGGAGGTCGTTCGCGGAGATGCGCGTCTCGTCCGTGGCGTAGACGAACTCCTGGCCGGGCGACTTCACGCCGATGATCGTCACGCCGTAGCGTTCGCTCACCTTCGACTGGGCGATCGTGAAGCCCTGCGTCTCCTTCGGCGGGCGCATCTTGACGATGGTGAAGCCGTCCTCGACCTCGATGTAGTCGAGCAGCTTGCCCGAGACGAGGTGAGCCACGCGGTTGCCCGCGTCGGACTCCGGGAACACGACGTGGTGCGCGCCGATGCGCTGGAGGATACGACCGTGCTCGGCGGAGACTGCCTTCGCCCAGATCTGCGGTGTACCGAGGTCGACGAGGTTCCCGGTGATGAGGACGCTCGCCTCGAGGGACGTGCCGACGCCGACGACGGCGATGGGGAAGTCGCGCGCGCCGACCTGCTCGAGCGCTTCCGGGTTGGAGGCGTCGGCCTCGACGATCGGCAGCCGGTCCGAGTAGTGGGCTACGAGGCCCGGTGAGCGCTCCATCGCGAGCACGTCCTGCCCGAGGCGGTCGAGCGTCATCGCCAAGGACGAGCCGAAGCGGCCCAGCCCGATGACGAGCACACCTGCGTCCTTGGCCTTCTCGTTCCGGTCGGACGCGCGCGCGTCGGACGCGTTCCTGATGTTCCTGTCAGCCAATGATCGGCCTTTCTTCGGGCTGCCGGACGACCCGGCGGCGGTCGCGCAGCGCGAGCGCTGCGGCAAGGGTCATCGTGCCGGTCCGGCCGATGAACATCAGGGCGACGAGGACGTACTTCCCGGCCTCAGGCAGGTCAGCGGTCACCCCGGTCGACAAGCCTACGGTCGCGAAGGCCGAGATGACCTCGAAGAGGACCACGTCGAGCGTCCAGCCGGTGATCTCGAGGAGCAGGAGGCTCGAGACGAGGACGGCGGTCGCGCCGACGAAGGACACCGCGACGGCGAGGCGCAGCGTCTCCCGGGGGATGCGGCGCCCGAACACGTCGATGTCCTGGTCGCCACGTGCCTCGGCGACGATGGCGAGCATCATGACGGCGAGGGTGGTCACCTTGATGCCTCCTGCGGTGGAGGCGCTGCCTCCGCCGACGAACATCAGTGCGTCGGTGATGAGCCAGCTCGCCTCCCGCATCTCGCCCACGTCGACGGTGGAGAAGCCTCCCGACCGTGGCATGACGCCCATGAAGAGGCCCGACAAGAGCTTGTCGTGCCACGACATGGCACCGACGGTGCCCGCGTTGGTCCATTCGAAGAGGAGGAAGAGGAACGAGCCGACGAGGACGAGCAGCGCGCTCGTGACGACCGTCAGCTTCGCGTGCAGGCTCCACCTGCGGACCTTGCGGCGGTTTCGGGCGACGTTGAGGATGACCGGGAACCCGAGCGAGCCGATGAAGACGCCGATGACGATCGGCATGAGCAGGAGCCAGTCGCCCGCGTAGGGGGCCAGGCCCTCGGTCGTGGGGACGAAGCCGGCGTTGTTGAAGGCGGAGACGGCGTAGAAGATCCCCTGCCACGTCGCCTCGCCGACGCTCTTGCCGAGGGCGAGGAAGCGGGGGACGAGCAGGAGCGCGATGGCGACCTCGAGCACGGTCGAGGTGATGATGACGACCCGGACGAGCGAGCCCACCTCGCCGAGCCGGGTCGTCTTCGTCTCCGACGCGGTGAGGAGCCTCTGCGTCAGGCCGATGCGGCTGGACACCGCCATGCCGAGGACGGAGGCGAGCGTCATGACGCCGAGCCCACCGATCTTGATGCCGACGAGGATCGTCACGTGACCGAAGGTCGACCAGTACGGTCCGGTCGGCACCGTCACGAGCCCCGTGACGCAGACCGCGGAGGTGGCGGTGAACAGGGCGTCCACGAAGGGTGCCCGCGTGCCGGACGCCGTGGCGAACGGGGTGGACAGGAGGGCGGTGAAGACCGCGATCACGGAGGCGAAGACACCGAGCGCCAGGCGTGCGGGAGACTGGCGCGCCAACCGGTCGACGAGCTCGCGGCCTGCCCAGAGGCGTCCCGAGAACCCGGATGCCATGCTCTCTCCCTCACGTGGTGCCGACTGCGTACCACCGAACTTTGCCACGTCCCGGCGCTGTGGGCGTGCTGCCACGGACGTCGGTGGGCAGAGCAGCAGGCCAGGCGGCCTTCAGGCGTCCTCGCCCTGTGTCGCCGCAGACCACTAGGGTCGTCGTGTGATCACCCCCTCTCATCCCCGTGCGCCCGTCATCGCCGACGTCGCCCGGGTCGCCGGTGTCTCCGTACCGACCGTCTCGCGCGTCCTCACGGGGTCGACCCCGGTGAGCGACGACAAGCGCGAACGTGTCATGGCCGCGATCCGCGAGCTGGGCTATCGTCCCAACGCGGCGGCGCGTGCGCTCGTCTCGGGCAGGCAGTCGATGATCGCGATCGTCGCGGGCAACACGACGCGCTACGGGTACTCGACGACCATCCAGGGGATCGAGGAGGCAGCGAGGGCCGCCGGGTATCTCGTGGTCATCACGGTCGTCGAGACGCCGGGTGAGGGTGGGGACGCAGGGGCGGTCGAGACGACGATCGACCTCGTCCTCGGCCAGCCGGTCGCGGGCGTCGTCGTGCTCGAGTTCGACGAGGCCGGGATGCGGGCGACGAAGGCCTTCCCGGGCACCGTGCCGATGGTGTCCGCGGTGGCGATCCCGTCGGCTGGCGCCACCGCACCGCAGGCCTACCTCGACGACCGCGCTGCGGCGAAGGTCGCGACGGAGTACCTGCTCGCTCTCGGTCACGCCACGGTCCATCACGTGTCCGTGCCGCAGGCCGTCCCGCAGATGGGCCGCACGCTCGGGTGGGAGGACGCGCTGCGGGCTGCCGGTATCGAGGTTCCCCCGATCATCGCGGGCACGTGGGAGCCGGCGTCCGGTCGCGACGTGGGCCTCGCGCTCGCGACGAGGGACGACGTGACGGCGGTGGTGTGCGGCAACGACGAGGTGGCCATCGGGGTCATCCGTGGTCTCCACGAGGGAGGCAAGGAGGTACCGGGCGACGTGAGTGTGATCGGCTTCGACGACGAGCCGCTCGCCGCCGTGACGATCCCGGCACTGACGACCGTCTCCCAGGACTTCATCGATCTCGGGCGGCGTGCGTTCAGGCTGCTCGAACAGCTCATCACGACGGGGACCGCCCCGCTCCTGTCGTCGGCGTCGCCGGAGCTCGTCGTGCGCGAGAGCACGGGTGCGCCACGGTCGGCGCGTGCCGACGCCCGCTAGTCGCGGTCCTGCGCGGTCCCCAGCTCGTCGCTGAGGGCCCCCGCCCGCGCGCGGAGCCTGGTCGCGAGCTCGACGTCGACGGCCGCAGGCTCAGCCTCGGTGGGGGCTCCGAGGACGCTCGACCGGGTGGCGACCTCGAGAGCCCGCCGACGCATGGCCGCGGGGTGAGCGGGGTCTGCGGCGAGGTCGAGGGCGGCACCGACCTGGCGGACGGAACCTGTCCTGTGCGTCGCACCCCACACCGGGCGGTCGGGGTCGGCGTGGCAGATCGCGGCGTCGACGAGCTGGTAGCGCCGCCAGAGCGGACCGGGCTCGGTGACGGACGCCCATCCCCGTGCCGCAGCGGCGGCGACCGGGTGGCCGTAGGTGCGGGCGTCGAGGGTCACCCAGCCGTGCGCGGCCTGCCGGCTTCCGGGCCCGTCGGTCATCGCGGCCGCCCAGAGGCGCGCGGACGCGTCCGGGCCGCCCGTCTCGGCCAGGACCAGGTGCCGGGGCCCGGCAGCCCAGCCACGGGGGTCGGCGAGCACGACGCGCGCCACCTCGTCGCCGAGAGGGTCCCCGGCACGGAGCAGCGCGCTCGCGAAGGTCACGACGGCGGGGCGCGCGCTCGAGTACGTGTCCGGCGTGACGAACAGGCGTCGACGCCATCCCGTGCGCAGCGGGTCGAGGTCCGCCACCCGCAGGGCTCCCGTGACGAGGAGCAGCTCGAGGCACGTGGCGAGCTCGGTCTCGGTGGCGTCGGTGCGCGTCAGGTGGGCGCGCAGGGCATCGGCCTGCCACGCGTCGAGCTGCGTGGTCGCCTCGTGCGTCCGGGCACGTGATCGGGCGCTCCCGACACCGAAGCCCGGCCAGGGTGGGGCGCCTGCGTCGGCGAAGGCGGTGCGTGCCGCGTCGTCCCAGGCGTCGAGGACGGTCCGCGCCTCCTCGGGTGACGGCTGGTCCGGAGACGGTCCGAACGGCCGGGGGGGTGTCCCAGGCGGTGCGCACGAGCCCGTCGTGGAGCCGGCCCGGCAGCTCCGACTGCGTGCTGACGACCTGCGCGCGGAGCCACGCGGGGAGCGTCGTGTCGCGCAGCGCCGCGAGGATGCGTGCGACGAGCGGGCCGTCCACGTCGACCACGCTCGGGACGAGGTAGGCCAGGGTGTCGAGCCGGCCCCGGTGTGCCCGGACGTCCGCCGTGTCGGTGCGGCCCGACCCGCCGCCGGTCCGTCGGCACGGATCTGCTCGGCGATCGTGAGCAGCGCGTCTCGGCGGGTGGCGCCGTGCGAGACGGCCAGGTCGAGGTACGCCTCGACGTCGCGGCGGGTGCCGCGCACGGCCCGCTCCCGGGTCGCCTCCACCGCGCGAGGGTCGCCCCACGCGGCGAGCAGGTCGCTCGGCGCGGCGCCGTCGGCGAGGAGGTCGAGCACGAGGTCCTCGGCGAAAGGGTGCCTGAGGTCCACGGCAACGCGTGCGAGCTCAGGCGCACGATCACCGAAGACCTCGCGCCATCCCCTCACGACCGCCTCGACGTCCGTCGTGGTGGCGCGACCGCGCCGGTGGAGTGCTGCGAGCGCGTCCGGGCGGACGGCGGCGTCCGGCGCGGCGAGCTCCGGGGAGCGCAGGACGTCGTGGAGGAGGTCCTCCTCTCCGGCGCGCAGCGGTACCGGTTCGTCCCGGTGGAGCTCTGGATCGGCGAGGAGGCGGAGCCGCGTGCGCAGGGCGGGCAGCTCGTCGGCGACCGCGGCCGTGGGGTGGGCGTCCCGCACGAGCAGGAAGGCCTCGTCGTCGGTCCGGCCGCCCAGCACGGCGAAGCCGTGGTCCTCGAGAGCGAGGAGGCGATCGCGCACCTGGCTGCGGTCCCCGCCGAAGGAGATGCGCTGTGGTCGGGTGAGCGCGCCGTCCCGGCCGGCCGCCGCGGCTTGGGTGTGCCAGCCGGCGTAGGGAGTCTCCGGGGGCAGGTCGCGACGGGCGATCTCCACCCGGGCGTCGTGGTGGACCTCGTCCTGCATGACGCGGTCCCTGCTCGGCGGCAGGAACACCCAGCCCGGGGTGTCGAGGGTCTGGAGGATGACGTCGATGTCGCGCGGCACGGGACGAGCCTAGGTGCGACGCAGCCTGGCGCGCGCGCTCAGGACGGCTCCGAGCCCGCCGAGCGCGACGACGAGGAGTCTCGCAGGAGTGTCGGGCGCAGTGCTCGCCGCTGCTGCCACGAGCGCGGAGACGATGAGCGCGTCGGCCTGCCACACGACGATCGCCACCCCCGACGCGTCGCCCGCGGGTGTCGAGACCGGGGTGAGGAGCTGGGGCGGGAGCGGCCCCTTGGCGCTGTCGCGCGCTCGCACGAGCACGAGGAAGCACGCGAGCGCCGCGACGGCCGAGCCGATGGCCAGGTCCGGGCCCGCGACGACCGCTGTCCCGGCTCCGGTGAGGAGCAGGGCGCAGGCTGTCGGCAGCAGGCCGTGGAGCGCGAAGAGACTGCCTGTGCCGTAGCGGTAGAGCGTCGGTGCGGACGCGGCCTCGGCCGCGTGACGGAACCCGTCCGCGACGACGCCCAGGGCGAGGTAGCCGACGACCGCGCCGACCGCGGCGACGACCGGGCCGAGCAGCTCCGGCCCCTCCAGGCCGGTTGCCAGGAGCGTGCCGGCGAGGACGAGGACGAGCGCGCCCCCGGCAGCCCGCGCAGGCGTTCGCAGAGCCCCGACGAGGTCCCGGACGACGAAGCGCCCGACGCTCGACCGTCCCCGGACCGCCCACCAGGCGCGGCCTGTGCGAGGTGGCGGGCGGAACTGGCCGAGCGCACCCGAGAGGTCGCCTGCCGAGGCAGAGGTGCCGGCCGTCTCCCACCGCCGTGCCTGGGCGAGGAGCTCGACCCCGCCGAGAGCGTCGAGCAGACGGGGGACGGCGGCGACGGCGAGCAGCGCGGCCGCCACGAGCGCTGGAAGAGCTGCCGTCTCGGCCCAGGACGGGATGCTGCTCTCGACCGGCCACAGTGCGCCGGCCCATCCGGTGGGGACGAGGATCCCGATGGTCGGGACGACGGCGTGCAGGCCTGTCACGACAGCGAGGATCCCGGCGAGACCACTCGCCCGGGCGGGGCTCAGTCGCTGGCCGAGCAGCCAGGCGACGGCGGCGAGCAGCCCGACCGCCGAGGCGCCGAGCACGAGCGCGCCGGCAGAGGACGAGGGCAGGCCGGTGGCGTCATGGAGCACCCACGCGAGGACGGCGGCGACGAGCGCGGAGGAGGTCACGAGGAGTGCCGTTGCAGTGCAGAAGGGCCGCCGGAGCGTCACGCTCCTCGGGAGGTCGGTGCCGGCGACCGCGACGGTGAAGAACGGGCTGGTCAGAGCAGGTCCGCGGACCTGACCGAGGAGCACGCACGCCGCGAGGAGCAGCCCGACGACGACCCCGACGCCCCGCGCGGCCGACGGCGCGGTGAGGACGCCGAGCACCTCCGGGCCGGAGAGGCCGATGACCAGGCCCCGGACCAGCGGCGCGACGACGATGGCGAGGACGAGGACCGTCGCGTAGACCACGTAGGCCACGTCTCCCGTGGAGCGGGCGTCCCCGCGCCCACCGTGCACGGCCCGGACGGCGGCGAGGCGGCGCGCGGGGTCGGGCGGGTGCAGCAGGGCGGCCTCAGGCACGGACGGAGTTCCGCGGGTCGCCTGCGTCGCCCAGGTCGTGGACGTGTTCCGCGGAGCCGAGGACGATGGTCGCGTCGGCGACGCGCTCGACGAACGTGGGGCTGTGGCTGGCGACGAGGAGGGCGGTGCCGGCGTCGACCGTCCCGCGCAGGAGGTCGGCCACCACCTCGAGCCGCTCGGCGTCGAGGCGTTGCTCGGGCTCGTCCAGCAGGAGGATGTCGGCGGGGCGGGCGAGCGTCAGCGCGAGCGCGAAGAGCTGCGCCTGCCCGGACGACAGCTCGTGCGGGAACCTGCGCGCGAGCCGGTCGATGCCGAGGCCGGTGAGCAGGGCGTGGCCGTGCTCGGTCGCGTCCGACGTCGTCGTGCCCCACGACGCCCCGACGAGGGCGAGGTGCTCGTGCAGTGTGAGGTTGCGGGCGAGGGGCGGCGGGCCGACGAGGGCGGCGAGGCGTGCGCGGAAGTGACGGTCGCGGTCGTCGGGCGGGCGGCCTCCCACGAGCACGGTGCCCGAGGTGGGCTCGGCGAGGCCGGCGACGACGCGCAGGAGCGTCGTCTTTCCCGATCCGTTCGGTCCGCGGACGGCGAGCGCGTGCCCCGCGTGGAGGTCGAAGGTCACGGGGAGCAGGAGATCGGCGTCGTCGATCCGCACGCCGACGCCGCGAGCCGCGACGAGCGGGCCGGTCCCGGGCGACGGTGGTGCGTCGGTGGCACGGTCTGCGGCCTGGTCGTCCGCGGGCGAGCCGGAGCGGTTCCGGCGCCATGGCGCGACTCGTCCGGGACCCATGCGGTCCAGCCTCGCGGCACGTCCAGGAGAACGCAAGCGGCGGGCCTGGGCGGTGGCTCACCGCACCGGCGCTCGCGCGGACGTGTCTGACCTGTCTCCACCAGCGCCTCTGAAAGCGTTATCAAGTGGTGACCTGCGCCACTTGCATCTCCATTTGATTAACGTTTTCATGGATCTGGCCCGCCAGTCCTCCTCCCGATCGGATCCCCATGAGTCGCAGTGCCGAGACCATCAGCTGGGTCGCCCCCCGGCTGCGCGTCGAGATCTCGACCGGCGGCGACGCCCCCGTGCGCGTCACGTCGGTACGAGCCGTCGAGAGCCCGGACGCTGCGCCCAGCCACCAGCCCGGCGTCGCCGACGCCGAGACGGCCCAGCCGCTCGTCGAGGTCCTCGCAGGCGCCCACGGCCGCGCCTGGTCCTCCTCGCGCTACGTCGAGACGATCGTCGGCGAACGGCTCCGCTACGTCGCGCACACCGAGCGCACCGAGCCCGCGCGCGGCGACGGCACGTGGTCCGTCCTCGAGATCGAGCAGGTGGACGACCTCAGTGCGCTGCGGGTCGTCACGACGCTCCGATCGCACGAGTCGGTCGCCGGGCTGCAGACCTGGAGCACCGTGACCAACGAGAGCCCCAGCACCGTCCGACTGCGGGCGCTCACCTCGCTCGTCGTCGGCGGCTTCCCCGCAGGCGACCTGACCGACGTCGAGATCCACCAGGCAGCGACCGACTGGCTCGGCGAGAGCCGCTGGACCACGCAGCGTGTGCGCAGCCAGCCCGTCGTCGACCTCGCGCGCGCCCGCCACGAGCACGATCCCCGCGGTGCCCACCGGGTCACCGGGCTCGGCGCGTGGTCCACGGGCGAGAGCCTCCCCACCGGTGTCCTCGTCGACACGGCGACCGGCGCTGCCTGGGGCTGGCAGGTCGAGCACAACGGCCCGTGGCACTGGCAGGTGGGCGAGCGCACCGACGGCCTCTACCTCGCGGCGACCGGGCCGACCGACGACGAGCACCAGTGGTCACGAGACCTCGTGCCGGGCGAGTCCTTCACGTCGGCGCGGGCATCCCTCGTCGTGTCCGACGACGGCGTCCACGGCGCGTTCGCCGAGCTCACCCACCAGCGCCGTGCGCTGCGCCGCCCGCACCTCGACGTCCGCACGCTGCCCGTCGTCTACAACGACTACATGAACACCCTCATGGGTGACCCGACGACCGAGAAGCTCCTGCCGCTCGTCGAGGCCGCCGTCGCGGTGGGGGCCGACTACTTCTGCATCGACGCCGGCTGGTACGCCGACGAGAGCGACTGGTGGGACGGCGTGGGGGAGTGGCGGCCGTCCGCGGCCCGCTTCAGCGGCGGGCTGGACACCGTCCTCGCGCACATCCGCGCGAACGGCATGGAGCCCGGGCTGTGGCTCGAGCCCGAGGTCGTCGGCGTGCGCAGCCCGCTCGCCGACGCGTACCCCGCCGACGCGTTCATGCAGCGTGGTGGCCAGCGGCTCACGGAGCACCAGCGGCACCACCTCGACTACTCGAGCTCGGCCGTCCGCACGTACATGGACGAGCGCATCGACACCCTGGTGAACGACCACGGGGTGCGGTACTTCAAGCTCGACTACAACATCACGCCCGGGCCGGGGACCGACGGTGCAGCCGACGGCGCCCCCGCTCCCGCCTCGCCCGGCGACGGCCTCCTGCGGCACAACCGGGCATACCTCGACTGGCTGCGCGCCGTGCTCGACCGGCACCCCGACCTCGTCCTCGAGAGCTGCGCGTCCGGTGCCATGCGCATGGACCACGCGATGCTCTCCGAGCTCCAGCTCCAGTCCACCTCGGACCAGCAGGACCTCCTGCGCTACCCGCCGATCGCCGCGGCCGCCCCGGCCTCGCTCCTGCCGGAGCAGGCGGCGAGCTGGGCGTACCCGCAGCCGGAGATGACGCACGAGGAGATGACCTTCACGCTCGCCACGGGCGTGCTCGGCCGCCTGTACCTCTCCGGCTTCCTCGACCGGATGACCGACCCGCAGCGCGCGACGGTGCGCAGCGCCGTGACGGCCCACAAGGCCGTGCGGCACGAGCTGGCCCGCAGCGTCCCCGTGTGGCCGCTCGGGCTCCCCGCCTGGACGGACCCTGCGGTGTGCCTCGCGCTCCAGGCGCCGGCTGCGACCTTCATCACCCTGTGGCGCCGTCCCGGAGCGGCGCAGGACGTCGTCCTGCCGTTCCCCGGGCTCGTCGGCAGCGACGCCGAGATCGTCCCGGTCTTCCCCGCCGACCTCGGCGACTGGTCGCTGACCTGGGACGCGGCTGCCGGCGCCGTCCGGGCGAGCGTCCCCGCCCGGCTGATCGACATCGCGTCCGCCCGTGTCTTCAAGGTCGTCCCCCGGTGACCTCCACCCGCGCGACATGACAACCCTCACCCCCGCGACACACCCCAGGTGGTCGACGTCGACCACCGCAGACGAAAGGATCCTTCGATGACGAAGTTCGCACGCACAGCAGTCGCCGTCACAGCCCTCGGCCTCGCCCTCACGGCCTGCAGCGACCCGAGCACGGGCGGGGCGGCCACCTCCGGCACCGCCGCCGACTGGCCCGACCAGACGGCCGACCTCACCGGGGTCGAGCTGACCGTCTGGGCAGCGCAGAGCAGCGTCGCGGTCCCCGAGGCCGTCGTCGCCGCGTTCGAGGACGCGACCGGGGCCGACGTCACGGTCGAGGTCATCCCCGACTCCTACGAGACGAACGTCCAGACCCGCGTGGCCACGGGCGCGAAGCCCGACCTCGCGTTCTGGCAGCCGACGCCGTCGATGCTCACGGCGATCAACGCCGGCACCAACCTCCAGCCGCTCGACGGCGCACCGTGGATCGAGGACGTCCAGCCGGACCTCCAGGACATGGCCGGCATCCTCGACGACACCCGCTACGCGGCCCTCGTGTCGAGCCCCGGCGTCATCGGCGTCTACTACAACAAGGACGTCTTCGAGGCGAACGGCATCACCGAGGTGCCGCAGAGCTTCGCCGAGGTGACCGAGATCGCGCGAACGATCGACGCGACCGGTATCGATCCCTTCTTCGAGATGGGCGACCCCGGCTGGGCCTCGCAGTACTGGCCCCAGATGCTCCTCGCGGACGATGCGCAGGCCGGCTACTGGGACGACGTGAACGCCGGCGAGAAGACCTTCTCGTCCCCCGAGATGCTCGACGCGATCACCACGTACGACTCCCTCATCGACGAGGGCCTGTTCAACGCCGACCTCACCACCTCGACGTTCGACGACCAGGGTGCCGCGCTGCTCGCCGGCGAGGCCGCGATGGTCGTCCAGACGAACGTCTTCGCCGGACAGCTCCTCGCCCTCGCCGAGACCGACGTCCTCGACGAGACGATCGGCTTCTTCCCGGTCTCCCCGGAGGGCACCGTCGCGACGTCGATCCCCGACCAGGCCAACGGCCTCGTCGCGTTCCGCACCGGTGACGCCGAGCGCGAGGCCGCGGCACGACAGCTCCTCACCTTCTGGATGGGCGACGGCTACGAGATCTTCGTCGAGGCGAACGACGCCGTCTCGATCATGACCGGCGTCGAGAGCTCGCCCGCCGTCCCCGAGGTCCTGCTCGACGCGCACGCGTCCCTCTCGGACTCCGTGGGCTCCATGCAGTCCCAGGCCGTCGCCAACCCCGACCTGTGGCTCAACCTCGTCGACATGCTCAACGACGTGAAGACGCCCGAAGAGGTCGCCGAGGCGACGCAGGCGCAGTTCGCCGAGCTGGCTCGCGCCGCCGGCGCGGACGGGTTCTGACCGGTGACCCGACGCCCCCAGCTGGGATCGGCACGTCAGACGCACCCGTGGTGGTTCCTCGCCCCCGCGTTCGCGGTCCTCGCGGTCTTCTTCCTCACGCCGACCGTCTACAGCTTCGTCTACGCGTTCACCGACTGGTCGAGCTTCAAGGCCGAGATCAGCATGGTCGGGCTCGACAACGTCCAGGCGCTGCTGTCCAACGGGACGCTCCTCACCTCGCTGCGGATCACGCTCGTCTACGCGCTGCTCGTCGCCGTGTTCCAGAACCTCTTCGGCCTCCTGCTCGCGCTGCTGCTCGAGAAGGACACGACCGTCAACCGCACGGCACGAGTGGTCTTCTTCATCCCCGTGGTCATGTCCGCCCTCGCGGTCGGCTACATCTTCCAGGCGCTGCTCAAGCCGGACGGCGCCCTCAACCAGGTGCTGTCCTTCGTCACCGGCCAGGACGTCTCGATCGCCTGGCTCGGGAGCACCACCTGGACCCTCGTGGTCGTCGCGCTCATCCACGCGTGGAAGTGGATGGGTCTGTCGATGCTCGTCTACCTCGCCGGGCTCAAGACCATCAACGAGGACGTCCTCGAGGCAGCCCGCCTCGACGGCACGAGCTCGTGGCAGATGTTCTGGAAGATCCGCTTCCCGCTCATGGGACCGGCCGTGACGTTCAACGTCGCGACCGCGCTCCTCGGGTCGATGAACGGCTTCGACATCGCCCAGGCCACCACCGGTGGTGGCCCCGCCCGGTCGACCGAGATCTTCAACATCTTCATCTTCCGCACGTTCGGACAGGGGCTGTACGCGCAGGCCACGACGATGAGCCTCGTGCTCTTCGTCGTCGTCGCGGCGCTCGCGTTCCCCGTCATCCGGATGCTGCGCCGTCGGGAGGAAGTCCTGTGAGCGCCCCGAAGACCCTCAGCGGGGGCCGGACCGGCCTCTGGTCACGGATCCAGCCCGTGGCCGTCGTCCTCATCACCGTCCTGACGATGGGCGTGCCGCTGTGGCTCGTCGTCGTGACCGCGGGCAAGAGCCAGGCCGAGGCCATCACCCCGACGATGTCGTTGCCGGGGGAGTGGCGTCTCGGCGAGAACCTCGCGGAGATCTGGACCGACGGCGACATCCCGGCCGGGTTCGCCGGCAGCCTTCTCGTCATGGTGCCGTCCGTGCTGCTCGTCCTCGTGCTCGGCTCGATGGCCGCGTGGATCCTCGCCCGCCGCACGGGCCGCCTCAACGCGGTCCTCTACGCGTGCGCGATCTCCGGGCTCATCCTCCCGCCCGCGGTCGTCACCCTCGTCCTGCTCCTGCGCCAGCTCGGGCTCGCCGGCACGACGATCGGCATGATCTGCGTCTACACGGGGATCTACCTGTCGACCGTGATCTTCTTCGTCACGGGGTTCGTCCGCACCATCCCCGTCGAGCTCGAGGAGGCGGCGCGGATGGACGGCGCGGGACCGGTCAAGGTCTTCGTCCGGATCATCCTGCCGCTGCTCGTCCCCGTGCTCTCGACGGCGACGATCCTCATCTGCCTCTACGTGTGGAACGACGTCTTCTACGCGTTCTTCGTGCTCGGCGGGACGCTCGACACGCTCCCGCTCAACCTGTTCACCGTCGCGAGCGCCGGCCTGTACCTCAACAACTGGCACCTGATCTTCGCGTACGTCATCCTCATGAGCCTCCCGCTGCTCGTGGTGTTCATGGTGTTCCAGCGCAAGATCATCTCGGGTGTCACGAGCGGTGCGGTCAAGTAGGAACCGTTACCGTGAACCATGCCCTTCCGCGTGCACGTCAGCTGGAGCCCTGAGCTCGTCGAGCACGACTTCGGCCTCGGGCACCCGATGGCGCCGCTCCGGCTGGACCTCACGGTCCGGCTCGCACAGGAGCTCGGGCTCCTCGCGCACGACGACGTGACGGTGGTGGGCAGCGGCATCGCCTCGGACGAGCTGCTCGCCACCGTGCACGAGCCGGAGTACGTCGCGGCCGTGCACGCCGCGTCGGACGACGACGTGGAGAACATCGGTCGCGGCCTCGGGACCGACGACAACCCGATCTTCCCGGGCATCCACGAGTCCGCCGCGCGCATCGTCTCCGGCACGGTCGACTCCGCGCTCGCCGTGTGGCGGGGCGAGGCGACCCACGCGGTGAACCTCGCCGGCGGCATGCACCACGCCATGGCGGGCGCCGCCTCGGGCTTCTGCATCTACAACGACGTCGCGGTCGCCATCCGTGCACTCCTCGACGCCGGCGTCGAGCGCGTCGCGTACGTCGACGTCGACGCCCACCACGGTGACGGCGTCGAGGCGGCCTTCTGGGACGATCCGCGGGTCCTCACGGTCTCCGTCCACCAGAGCGGAGCCTCGCTCTTCCCAGGGACGGGCCACGCGACCGACACCGGAGGACCGCACGCTCCCGGCTCGGCCGTCAACGTCGCGCTCCCGGCCCGCACGCAGGCCCCGGAGTGGTTGCGCGCCGTCGACGCGGTGCTCCCGGACGCCGTCCGTGCGTTCGAGCCCCAGGTCATCGTGTCGCAGCACGGCTGCGACGCGCACGGCAAGGACACGCTGAGCGACCTCGACGTCGCGGTGGACGCCCAGCGCCAGGTCGCCGAGTGGGTCCACGACCTCGCCCACGAGGTCGCCGACGGGCGGTGGATCGCCCTCGGCGGCGGTGGCTACGCCGTCGTCGACGTCGTGCCGATCGTCTGGTGCCACGTCCTCGCGATCGCCGAGCACCGGCCCGTCGGGCCGACGCAGCCCCTGCCTCCCGCCTGGCGAGCCCACGTCGAAGAGGTGCTCCACCACTGCGCGCCCGAGCTCATGTCCGACGACGCCGGCGCCGTGTCCTTCGTGCCGTGGGAGTCGGGCTTCGACCCGGACAGGGAGGTCGACCGCGCGGTGCGCGCCACGCGGCAGTCCGCGTTCCCGCTGCTCGGCGTCGACGTGAGCCGCGACGCCTGAGCGACACCCGGGTCGCGACCAGGGTGGTCGCCGTTCTCACCTGGTGCCACGTGCCCCACGAACCCCACGATGGGAATAGGGTGTGGGCCAGGACGTGCACTGCCCCTCCGGCGGTCTGCACCAGGACCACGAGAAGGACTCACCCATGACGTCGGACGCACCACGGATGCAGTTCCTCACGGTGGCCGAGGTCGCCGAGGTCATGCGCGTGTCGAAGATGACGGTGTACCGCCTCGTGCACTCCGGTGAGCTGCCGGCGGTCCGCGTGGGCAAGTCCTACCGTGTGCCGCAGGAGGCGCTGCAGGCCTACCTCGCCTCGTCCTACATCGACGGCGACCGCCTCTCGTCCTGAGCTCTCCGGTCCGTCCGCGTCGCGTCGACCCCCTCGGAGACGGTAGGCTCAGTCTCGGACTTTCCCAAGCGTGGGCGTCGTGCGCACGGTTCTCAGTCCTACGGCACGTCAGCGTAGGGATCCGAGCCGTCGCAGGGCGTGCTGCGCGAGCAGACCCGATCAACATTGCGAGGACCCATGGGCTCCGTCATCAAGAAGCGCCGCAAGCGTATGGCCAAGAAGAAGCACCGCAAGCTGCTTCGCAAGACGCGCCACCAGCGTCGTAACAAGAAGTAGGCACCACCTCGTCCGGGCCCGGTTTCGACCGGGCCCGAGTCGTGTCCGGGGTCAGGGCCACAGCGGGATATCCTCAGCGTGAGCATGTCACCGACCGGAAACGCGGAGGCTAGGAAGTGTCTACAACGATGCATGACGTCGCGCAGCTCGCGGGCGTCTCCATCAAGACCGTCTCGAACGTGGTGAACGGCTACCCGTACATCCGGGACACCACACGGGACCGCGTCCTTGCCGCGATCAAAGAGCTCGACTACCAGATGAACGTCTCGGCCCGGAACCTGCGCTCCGGACGCACCGGGATGATCTGCCTCGCAGTGCCGGAGCTGAGCCTCCCGTACTTCGCCGAGCTCGCCGACTCCGTCATCCGCGCCGCCGAGGACGTCGGCCTCACCGTCATCATCGAGCAGACCGGAGCCGACCGAGCCCGTGAGCTCGAGATCCTCTCCGGCAAGCGCAAGCACCTCACCGACGGGCTGATCTTCTCCCCGCTCGAGCTCGGGCCCGAGGACAAGCCCGCGTTCGACGTGAGCTTCCCGATGGTGCTCCTCGGCGAGCGGATCTTCGGCTCCTCCCACGACCACGTGACGATGCACAACGTCGAGGCCGCCCGGGCGGCGACCGCCCACCTCATCGGGCTCGGCCGACGCCGGATCGCCCTCATCGGTGCCCACGAGGGCGAACAGGTGGGCTCTGCACGGCTGCGCACCGAAGGCTACGTGCGCGCCCACGAGGACGCCGGGATGGAGATCGACCCGGCGCTCATCGGCGAGGCAGGCATGTGGCACCGCGCCAACGGCGCGGAGACGATGGACCGGATGCTCGACGCAGGCATCGAGATCGACGCCGTCTTCGCCCTCAACGACGCCCTCGCCCTCGGTGCCATGCACGCCCTGCACCAGCGCCGCATCGCCGTGCCCGAGCAGGTCGCGGTGATCGGCTTCGACGACATCGACGAGGCCCGCTACGCGGCACCCCCGCTCTCGTCCGTGTCTCCCGGACGGGAGGACATCGCGCGGACCGCCGTGCACCTCCTGCAGCAGCAGATCGAGGACCGCGGCACACCGCGCGCCCCCGTCGAGATCGTCGCGGACTACGAGATCGTCGTGCGCGAGTCGACGAGCGGCGTCAGCGCGTAGCGCCACGACGGCCGCGACCAGGGGCGATAGGCTCGTCGGCGTGCTGCTGACCGTGACCTCCACCGCCCCCGAGGCCACCGACCTCGGATTCCTCCTCCACAAGCACCCGGCGAAGGTGCAGGCGTTCGACCTGCCCGTCGGGACGGCGCACGTGTTCTACCCCGAGGCGACCGCCGAGCGGTGCACCGTCGCACTGCTCCTCGAGATCGACCCCGTCGCGCTCGTCCGAGGGCGCAGCGGGTCGGCGGGGCACAGCGGGTTCAGCCTCGCCCAGTACGTCAACGACCGCCCGTACGCGGCGTCGTCGATGCTCGCAGCCGCCCTCGGCAAGGTCTTCCGCACCGCGATCGCCGGACGGTGCACCGCCCGCCCCGAGCTCCCGGAGCAGTCCCTGCCCCTCGTCGTGGAGATCCCGGCACTCCCGTCCCGCGGCGGCCCGGAGCTCGTCGAGCGTCTCTTCCGGCCGCTCGGCTGGGACGTCGACGCCCGACCCGTGCCGCTCGACCCGACCGTCCCCGCGTGGGGCGACTCCCGGTACGTCGAGCTGCGGCTCTCCGGGACGCTGCGGCTCGCGGAGGCGCTGAGCCACCTCTACGTGCTGCTCCCGGTGCTCGACGCCGACAAGCACTACTGGGTGGGGCCCGACGAGATCGACAAGCTCCTCCGCGCGGGCGACGGCTGGCTCGCGGCCCACCCGGACCGGGAGCTCATCGCGCACCGCTACCTCGCCCAGCAGCGCGACCTCACGGCGACGGCGGTCGAGCGCCTGGAGGCGACCGACGTCCTCGAGGCCCTCGACGGCGGTGCGACGACCGACAGCGGCGAGGCGACCGACAGGACCGACCCGACCGACGCGACCGACGCGACCGACGCGACAGACGAGCCTGACGCGAGCCCCCTGCCCTCCGTACCGCTCGCCCGCCTGCGCGCGGACGCGGTCCTCGCCGAGCTGCGCGACGCGGGGGCGCGGACCGTCGTCGACCTCGGGTGCGGGGAGGGTGCGCTGCTGGCCCGGCTCCTCGAGGAACGGACGATCGACCGTGTGCTGGGCGTCGACGTCTCCCACCGTGCGCTCGAGACGGCCGCCAGCCGGCTCCACCTCGACACGATGCCCGAGCACCGGCGCGCACGCATCGAGCTGGCCCAGTCGTCGCTCACCTACTCCGACGCGCGGGTGGCGGGTTTCGACGCCGCGGTCCTCATGGAGGTGATCGAGCACGTCGACCCGCCTCGGCTCGCGGCTCTGGAGCGCGCGGTCCTCGGGCACGCCCGCCCGGGCGTCCTCGTCGTCACGACACCGAACGCGGAGCACAACGTGCGGTACGCCCGCCTCGTCCACGGGACCATGCGCCACACCGACCACCGCTTCGAGTGGACGCGTGCCGAGTTCGAGAAGTGGGCCTCGGACGCAGCGGCCCGCCACGGCTACGCGGTGCGCTTCGCGCCCGTCGGCGTCGTCGACCCCGAGGTCGGTCCGCCCACCCAGATGGCCGTGCTCACCCGCACGGCCCCCGAGGACGGGGTGTCCGCATGACCGAGATCTCCGTCCCCGACCTCTCCCTCGTGGTGCTCGTCGGAGCCTCGGGCTCCGGGAAGTCGACGTTCGCGGCGACGCACTTCGGCCGCTTCGAGACGATCTCGAGCGACTTCTGCCGCGGCCTCGTCTCGAACGACGAGAGCTCGCAGGAGGCGACTGCCGCCGCGTTCGAGGTGCTCGAGCACATCGTCGGCAAGCGACTCGACGCCGGTCTCCTCACGGTGGTCGACGCGACCAACGTGCAGCCCCACGCCCGCAAGAGCCTCGCCGAGCTCGCCCGCGCGCACGACGTCCTGCCGGTCGCCCTCGTCCTCGACCTGCCCGAGGACGTGTGCCTCGCCCGCAACGCCGAGCGCACCGACCGCTCCCTCCCGTCGCACGTCGTCCGGCGCCAGCGCGAGCAGCTGCGTCGCTCTCTGCGCGGCCTCGGTCGTGAGGGCTTCCGCGACGTGCACGTGCTGCGCGGCGCCGACGAGGTCGAGGCGGCGACGATCGTGCGCCGCCCGCTGCGCAGCGACCTGCGCACCGAGACCGGTCCCTTCGACGTCGTCGGTGACGTGCACGGCTGCCGGAGCGAGCTCGAGTCGCTGCTCGGCACGCTCGGGTACAGGATCGTCCGCGACGAGGCCGGTCGGCCGGTCGACGCCGTGCCGCCGGAGGGGCGCCGCGCAGTGTTCCTCGGCGACCTCGTCGACCGCGGCCCCGACTCTCCGGGCGTCCTGCGCCTCGTCATGGGCATGGTCGCCGCCGGTCACGCCCTCGCGGTCCCGGGGAACCACGAGAACAAGCTCGTCCGCGCGCTCGACGGCCGCACGGTCCAGGTCTCCCACGGTCTCGCGGAGACGCTCGCGCAGCTCGACGGGGAACCGGAGGAGTTCCGCCGCGAGGTCCGCACGTTCTGCGACGGTCTCGCGGCGCACCTCGTGCTCGACGAGGGGCGTCTCGTGGTGGCCCACGCCGGGCTCAAGGAGGCGTACCACGGCCGGGCGTCGGGCCGTGTGCGCAGCTTTGCGCTCTACGGGGAGACGACCGGCGAGACCGACGAGTTCGGCCTGCCCGTGCGCTACCCGTGGGCGGAGGACTACCGGGGGAGGGCGACGGTCCTCTACGGGCACACGCCGACGCCCGTGGCGCACTGGGTGAACAACACGATGTGCCTCGACACCGGTGCCGTCTTCGGGGGGCACCTCAGCGCGCTGCGCTACCCGGAGCGAGAGGTGGTCCAGGTCCCCGCAGAACGCGTCTGGTACGAGCCGGTGAAACCGTTCCCCGTCGCGGGCGACGGCACGGGCGTCGGTGCCGAGACCGGAGGCCGGCGCGACCCGGACCTCCTCGACGTCACGGACGTCCTCGGCAAGCGCGTCGTCGAGACGCGGGCCCACGGCCGCGTGACCGTCGCCGCGGAGAACGCGGCAGGCGCGCTCGAGGTCATGAGCCGCTTCGCGCTCGACCCGCGCTGGTTGCTCTACCTGCCGCCGACGATGAGCCCGTGCGCGACCTCGAGCCGCGACGGCATCCTCGAGCACCCCGCCGAGGCCTTCGCCCAGCTGCGCGCCGACGGCGTCGACCAGGTCGTGTGCGAGGAGAAGCACATGGGGTCCCGGGCCGTCGTGCTCGTCTGCCGGGACCAGGCCACCGCGACCGCGCGGTTCGCGATGCCCGAGGGCACGACCGGCGTGGTCCACACCCGCACCGGCCGGTCCTTCCTCGACGACGAGCGGACCGAGGAGCTCCTCACCCGGCTGCGGGCCGCGGCGGACGCTGCCGGGACGTGGACGACGACGGGTGCCGACGGCGCGGAGAGCGGCTGGCTCCTGCTCGACTGCGAGCTCATGCCGTGGTCCCTCAAGGCCGGCCCGCTCCTGCGCGAGCAGTACGCGAGCGTCGGTGCCGCGGCCCGGTCGGCGCTGCCCGCGGCCGTCCGCACGCTCGAGACCGCGGAGCGCGCGGGGCTGCCGGTCGGCGACCTCCTCGAGCGCACCCGGTCCCGAGCCGCCAACGCCGAGGGCTTCACCGCCGCCTACCGGCACTACGCGTGGGACGTCGACGGCCTCGAGGGCGTGCGCCTCGCCCCGTTCCAGGTCCTCGCGGCCGAGGGCTCGACCTTCCACGACCGTGACCACCTCTGGCACCTCGGCGTCATCGACGAGCTCGTTGCCTCGGACACCTCGGGGCTGCTGCAGACCACCCGCCGTCTCGTCGTCGACCTCACCGACGAGACCTCGGTCGCGTCGGGGACCGCATGGTGGGAAGAGCTCACGGGCGCCGGGGGAGAGGGCATGGTCGTCAAGCCCGTCGCCAACCTCGTGCGGGGTCGGCGCGGCCTCGTCCAGCCGGGCATCAAGGTGCGCGGCCGGGAGTACCTGCGCATCATCTACGGGCCCGACTACACCGAGCCCCAGCACCTCGAGCGGTTGCGCGAGCGCGGTCTCGGGCGCAAGCGGTCGCTCGCCCTGCGCGAGTACGCGCTCGGTCTCGAGGCCCTCGAGCGACTCCGTGACGGCGAGCCGCTGTGGCGCGTCCACGAGGCGGTCTTCGCCGTCCTGGCCCTCGAGTCGGAGCCCGTCGACCCGCGGCTGTGAGCGTGCGCGGGTCGCGTCGGCGCGGCTCCTCCGGTGTCAGATGCCAGCGCCGGACTCGGGGTCCGTCTCCGCCCGCATCCGCTGGAGCTCGGCGTTGACCACCCCGCCGGCGAGCACGACGATGCTGCTCAGCCACAGCCAGAGGATCGCGGCGAGCGCCGCTCCGAGGGTCTGGGCCGCGACGGAGACGGCCTCCCCGGGGCGTCCGAGCTCGGGTGCGGCAGGCCCCGCGATCGCGAGGTAGGTGCGCAGGGCGACGGCGACCCCGACGAGGGCGAGCATCCCGAGGACGGCGCCCGGGAGGCAGTCGCGCCATGTGTTCACGACGTTGGGTCCGTAGCGGTAGAGGACCACGAGGAACCCGAGGCCGACGAGCCCGACGACGGGCCACCGGACGAGCGTCCACAGGGTCTCGAAGGTCCGGTCCTGGCCGAGCCACTCGGCGACCTGGCGTCCGCCGCCGAGCAGCGGCCCGATGACGACCGTGGAGAGCAGCAGGGTGAGCGTGAGGAGCGCGCCGACGGACAGACCGAGACCGAGCGTCCACTGGGCGGCGAGGCTCCGCCGTTCGGGCACGCGGTAGGCGTCGTCGAGCGCGCGGATGGCGGCGCGGAACATGCGGCTGGCGAGCCACAGGGTGATGGCGAGGCTGCCGATCGCCAGCCCGGACCGCTCCTCGCGGAGGACCCCGGTGACGAGGGGCGCGAGGACGTCCTCGATGAGCTGTGCCTCGAAGACCCCGGCGAACGTGTCGACCAGGGCCAGCTCGAGGCGGATCACCTGCTCTTCGCCGAGGATGCGCTCGAGGAACCCGAGCGTCGCTCCGAGGGCGGTGAGGAGCGGCAGCAGCGAGATGATCGCGTAGTACGTCATCTCCGCGGCGAGGCCGGTGACCCGGACGTCGACGACGCGGCGCCAACCACGCATCGTCACGAGAGCGAGGTTGTAGCGGCCGAGGGTGAGCGGGTGGCGGGTCGCGAAGGCCTCGGCGCGGTCGAACACGGTCGTGTCCTGCGCTCTCCACGCGACCCATCGGTCCCACCAGCCGCGTGCGGCTCCCAGCATCATTGTCACGACCCTAGTCGCCGGCGTCCTGGTCGGCCCGCGCTCAGGCAGGCACTACGCCGCCGCGGGAGGGGTGAGCGGTGGGCTCGGCGAGGCGTCGTCGGCAGCCGGCTCCCGGGCGAGGAGCGGGTCGCCGAGGAAGTCACCGTCGCCGAAGAGCGCGTCGAGCCGACGGCCTGCGAGCCACGTGCCGAGGAAGATCGGCGCGGAGAAGCCGAGGAGCACCACGAGGACGGGCCACTGCCACGTGAGGACGACGAACGCGCCCACCGTGAGGACGATCGCGAGCGAGGTGCCGACGGACAGGAACGGGGCGACGAGCACGAAACGCCAGGTCGCGAGGGTCCCGTCGCGGAAGCGCAGGAGGACGGCGACGAGGAAGGCGAGCGCCACGGCGCACACGACGACGACGATGACGAAGGGCGCGAGCAGGAGGCTCGCGAAGCGCTCACCGGTCTCGGCAGCGGCGCGGAAGACCTGGAGGTCGAGGACGGCGAGCGCACCGAGCACCCAGAACGGCGCCCCGAGGAGGTTGCTCCGCCAGAAGTCCGTGCGGTAGCCGTCCCAGAAGTCGCGCAGGAGGTTCTCGGACGGGCGGCGTCGGCGCAGCGCCTCGAGGAGACGGGCGGCGGCGCGGGTGGCGGGGAACGCGCCGAGGACGACGAGCCCGCACACGGTGCCGACGACCCACAGGAGGTTCACGAGGACGAGCTGCGTGGCGTACCGGAGCGCGACCATGACGCGACCGGCCCAGCCGAGCTCGTCCATGCGTCCTCCTTCCTCGTTCGTCCGTGTCAGTCTGACGCAGGCCGGAGCGTCCCGGAGACTGCGGTCCCGCGGGTGCTGTATCCGGCGAACGACAGCGTCTCGCTGCCTGTCACCTGGTCGCGCGAGGCGAAGACGACGCCGTCGGCCACGCCGGTCACCGTGAGGTCGCCGTCCGGGGCGTCGACGGGACGGGAGACCGTCATCGGTCCGGCAGGCGTGGCCGCGGGGGAGTCTCCGAGGTCGAGGACGTCCCACGTCCCGGCGAGCAGGGGGTCCGCTCCGAGCGCGGTGCTCAGCGGCACCTCGAGCCCTTCCCCGGCGTACGGTTCGGGCGCGACGGCCGGCCATCCTGACCGCGTCCAGACGATCCGCCGCACCTGGGCGACATGCTCGCGCGGGTCGGCGGCGAAGCGCACGTGGTGGACGAGGAGGTCCACACCGGTCGAGCCGTCCGGGACGTGCAGCACGGAGCAGTGTCCCGGCGCGACCCAGGCCTCGCCGTCGCCGCGCTGGTGGCCGACGAGGACACGGGTCCCCACAGTGTCCGGCACGAGGTCGACGTCCGTCATGACCGTGCCGTCCCGGTCCCGGTACGGCCCGGTGATGTGGTCGGCCACGGCGACCCGCACGTTGTACGTCGAGAAGAGCGAGTCGTAGCTGACGAACAGGACGTACCTGTCGTCGCCCGGTGTGTCTCCCGGCCGACGGACGATGAACGCGCCCTCGATCGCCGCCTCGACGGAGTGCGCGCGACGCGCGATGCACGTGCCGAGGTCGCCGGGCGTGACCGGCAGGCCGGTCTCGCGGTCGAGCCGCAGGGTGTGGATCCCGGAGAAGAACGACCCGTACGTCAGCCACGGGTCGCCGTCCCCGTCCCACGTCACGGCCGCATCGATGGCGTTCTGCGACTGCTCGCCCGCCCGCGTGCGCACGACGAGCTCGCGCACGTCCCACGGACCGGTGAGGTCCTCGGCGACGGCCAGCCCGATCGCCGAGGTGCTGGAGCCGAAGGTCGACGCCGAGTAGTACATGTGGAACCGCGGCGAGCCGTCGGCGGTCGGCCAGCGGACGACCTCGGGGGCCCACAGGCCCTCGGCGCCGGTCCAGGCGGCCGCCTCGGCGGGGACGCACCCGAGGGCGGTCCCCGCCGGCGTCCACGTGACGAGGTCGGGTGACGTGCGGACGTGGACGCCCGCGTCCGGACGGCCGCCCGCGAGGGCGTCCGTCGAGAACATGACGAACGTGCCGTCGGGTGCTTGCACGACCGTCGGGTCGTGCGCGTGGCGGGCACCCGACGTGTCGGCCGGTACCGGTGCGGCGACCGCCACGGGTGCGACGTCCACAGGTCGGGCTGCGTCGTCGGTCGCGGTGCTCACGGGCTCAGCCCTTCGATCCGGTGAGGGCGATGGACTCGATGATCTGGCGCTGGAAGACGAGGAAGATCACGAGCACGGGGACGAGGGCGACGAACGACGCAGCCATGATGAGCGGGTAGTCCGTCTGGATCGCGTAGCGGGCGTTGAAGCTCGCGATGACGAGCTGGAGGGTCTGCTTCTCGGGGCTGTTCAGGTAGATGATGGGCGCGAGGTAGTCGTTCCACACGGCCATGAACCACAGGATGAACTGGGCGGCGATCGCCGGCCGGATGAGCGGGAGGATCATCTTCCCGAAGATCTGCAGGTACCCGGCTCCGTCGATCTTCGCGGCCTCGATCATCGAGTCCGGGATGTTCGACAGGTACTGGCGCAGGAAGAAGATCATGATGATGTTGCCGAAGAGCCCGGGGATGATGAGCGGGAGCAGGGTGTCGACCCAGCCCATCCGCGAGAACATCATGAACTGCGGGATCATGAGCGTCGGGAACGGGATCATGAGGCCCGCGAGGAGGGCCAGGAACACGGCGTTCTTGTAGGGCAGCCGCATCTTCGCGAAGGCGAAGGCCGCGAGGCTCGACGCGACGCTGCCGACGATCGTCACGGTCGAGGCGACGATGAGGCTGTTCTGGATACCGCTGAGCAGCGGGCCGGCGGTCCAGATCCGTGCGTAGGTGTCCCAGACGAAGGGGTCGGGGATCCACTGCGGTGGCAGCTGGAACACGCCCTCGCGCGTCTTGAGGGACGACGACAGCGTCCAGAGCAGCGGCGCGATCATGATGACGGCGCCGAGGCTCAGCACGATCGTCGTGATGACGTTGCCGATGCGGTACCGGGCCTTGGCGCCCATCGGCGTGGACTTCGTGCGCGTCCTGCCGGCGCCGAAGCCGGCGGGCAGCTTGCGCGCCCCCGCCTCGTCGACGGGGTCCGGGGAGGTGTTGATGAGAGTCATGGTGTGTCCGTTCCCTCGCTCAGTCGACCGAGAACGAGTTGCGGGCGTTGACCCGGAACTGGATGGCGGTGATGACGAACACGATCAGTCCGAGGACGATCGACATCGCCGATGCGTAACCCATCTGGAGGTTCTCGAAGGCCTTCTGCCAGATGTACCAGACGACCGACGCGGAGCTGAACTCCGGGCCACCGGTGGGCGTCATGATGTTGATCTCGATGAAGATCTGGGCGCCGCCGATGATGCTCGTGACGACGAGGAAGAACGTCACCGGTCGGACCATCGGGAGCGTGATGCTGCGGAACTGCTGGAAGGCGTTCGCGCCGTCGAGCGAGGCAGCCTCGTAGAGGGACCGCGGGACGGACTGGATGGCTGCCAGGTAGAGGAGCATCGAGTACCCGAGGCCCTTCCACACGGACATGATGATGAGGGCCGGCTTGACCGTGTCCTTGTCCATGAGCCAGTTGGGGCCGTCGATCCCGACGAGCCCCAGCGCCTGGTTCACGAGCCCGAAGTCCCCGTTGTAGGCCCACTGCCAGAGGATGGCGATCGCGGCGAGCGACGAGATCACGGGGATGTAGTAGATCGTGCGGAAGAACGTGGTACCGGCCATCTTGCGGTTGAGCGCGAGGGCGAGCACGAGAGACAGGATCAGCCCGATGGGGATGCCGATCATGAGGAAGAACGTGTTGAACAGGGCCTTGCGGAAGTACGGGTCGCCGGCCATCGTCACGTAGTTCTTGAGGCCGATGAACTGCGGGTCGGAGAGTCCGTTCCAGCTCGTCAGCGAGGCGTAGAACGAGTACCCGAGCGGGTAGAGCGTGAACACGAGGAAGCCGACGACGGGGATCGCGACGAAGGCGGCGGCGACGAGGTGCTCGCGCCGGTGGAGCCGGGGTCGCTTGGGTCGCGGTGGTGGCGGGGTGCTGGAGATCCCGGCCGGGTTCCTCGGGGCGCCCCCGGGAACGATCGTGGCCGCTGAGCTGGTCCCAGCGGGTGCGTCTGCGCGTGCGTGCGCCATCGCCTTCTCCCTCGAGTGCGTTCGTGCCGTGTGGTGTGCGGTGGGGTGGACCGGTGCGTCCGGTGTCTCGCGGACGCACCGGTCCGGGGCGGGCTAGTTGAGCGCCGCCGCCTGCTCGGCCTGCTCGTTGGCCGAGTCGAGGAACGCCTGCATCTTCGGCTGGGCCTCCTTGAGGTACGCCTCCGCGGTCACGTCTCCGTCGAGGACGGGCTGGATGTTCGTGAAGAGCTCGTCGTACCACTCGCCGTTGTACGTGTTGTTCGCGGGCAGCGGGCGGCCGTAGTCCTCGACGATCTGGAGGAACTCCTGCTTGTTCGCGGGCTGCGTGGTGGAGTCGTCGACCCAGGTCTGGGCCATGTCCTTGAGGTTGGGGACCTGGATGCCGGCGTCGACGAGGCTCTGCTGCGCGGTGGCGTCGGCGGCGAGGAACTCGACGAGCTTCGTGGCCTCCTCCGGGTACTCGGTCGTGTTGGAGACGGCGATACCGAGCGTGCCGGTCCAGGTCGCGGTCTCGCCGGTGGAGCCGACGGGGTAGGGGATGAGGTCCCACTCGAAGTCGAGCTTCTCGTAGGTGCTGATGTCCCAGGGGGCGACGGGGAAGAAGCCGATCTCGCCCTTCATCCAGCGCTGGTAGGTGTCGAGGGTCTGGGCCTCGGCGGGCGAGGGCGTGACCTTCTCGACGTTGGTGAGGTCGGCGAACCACTGGAGGGTCTCGGCGAACTCGGGGGTGTCGACGGTGACCTCGGTGCGGTCCTCGTTGAGCCAGTCGCCACCGTTGCTCCACACGAACGGCTGGAGGTTCCACTGGACGTTGAGGCCGGTGCCCCACTGGTCGACGGCTCCGTCGCCGTCCTTGTCGACGGTGAGCTGCTTGGAGATGGCGACGAACTCGTCGAAGGTCAGGGGGACGTCGGGGTCGGGCAGGGGGATCCCGGCGGCGTCGAACATCGTCTTGTTGTAGCCGAAGGAGAAGGGGCCGACGTCCTTGGGGAGCGCGTAGATGGCGCCCTGGCCCTGGAGCGTGCCGTCGTAGCGGTAGCTGTCGACGCCGTAGGCCCACACGTTGTCGAGGTCGATCGTCTCGGAGCCTTCGACGTACTCGGTGATGTCCTTGACGACGCCGTTGTTGACGTAGCCCTGGACGTCGCCGGGGGCGATGTAGAAGACGTCGGGGATCTGGCGGCCGGTGATGGCGGCCTTGAGCTTGGTGTTGTAGTCGTCCGCCGTGGTGACGATGATGTCGACCTCGACGTCGTTGGCGGTCTCGAAGGCTTGGACGGCCTTCTCGTACGCGGCCTTCTCGTCCTCGCCGCCACGGAACATGAACGTCAGCTTCTTCGAGCCGTCGTCGTTGCCTCCGCCGCCGGAGCAGCCGGCCACGAGCATGCTCGTCACAATGGTGGTTCCCGCTAGTGCGGTTGTCAGACGTGACTTCTTCATCACGGATCCTCTCGATTCCCACAGGGATGTGCGAGGTCCGACGCGTCCTTCGTGCCACTGCTGCCCGGCGCATCACCACGGAGTGCTGCGGGTCGGGGAGGAGCTCGTGGCGGTCTGGGTGACCGTCCACGCGGCATCAGGGTCGTCGTTGACCTCTCCGATTTCTACATCGTTGAAGATAAGGTCGCACACGCTCGGTGTCGCGGTCAAGGCGGCTGGGTAACGATTCTCCATCGGTGTAGATCGGCCTGGCCGAGTGTACGCAGAGAAGGGTTGACGACCGTCCGGCCGGTGCTGCATGATCCATCTACAACGATGTAGACATGCGGTTCCACGGCGGCACCGCGACCGAGTCCTAGGAGAACCATGCTTCCCGTCACCCTGACCCTCGACCCCGCGTTCGTCGTGGGCCCGGTCCGCCGCCGGACGTTCGGCTCGTTCGTCGAGCACCTCGGCCGGTGCGTCTACACGGGCATCCACGACCCTGAGCACGCGAGCGCCGACGAGAACGGCTTCCGCGGCGACGTCATGGACATGACCCGCGAGCTCGGCATCTCGACCGTGCGCTACCCCGGCGGCAACTTCGTGTCCGGCTATCGCTGGGAGGACGGCGTCGGCCCCAAGGACCAGCGCCCCACCCGCCTCGACCTCGCGTGGCACTCGAGCGACCCCAACCTCGTGGGCGTCGACGAGTTCATGGAATGGGCGCGCAAGACCGGTGTGGAGCCGATGATGGCCGTCAACCTCGGCACGCGGGGCATCCAGGAGGCGCTCGACCTCCTCGAGTACTGCAACGTCCCCGGCGGCACGCACTTCTCGGACCTCCGCCGAGCGAACGGCCACGAGGAGCCGTACCGCGTGACCATGTGGTGCCTGGGCAACGAGATGGACGGCCCGTGGCAGATCGGTCACAAGACGGCCGAGGAGTACGCGCGGCTCGCCACCGAGACGGCTCGTGCCATGCGGATGATCGACCCGACGATCGAGCTCGTCGTGTGCGGGTCGTCCTCCTCGGACATGCCGACCTTCGGCTCCTGGGAGGCGACCGTCCTCGAGGAGTCCTACGAGTTCGTCGACTACATCTCCGCCCACGCGTACTACTGGGAGGAGGAGGGCGACCTCGGTTCCTTCCTCGCGTCGGCCGTGGACATGGACCACTTCATCGAGTCCGTCACCGCGGCCGCCGACTACGTCCGCGCTGCCGGCAAGCACTCCAAGCGCATCAACATCTCGTTCGACGAGTGGAACGTCTGGTACCAGAAGCGCGCGGAGTCGAAGCCGCCGACGGGCGACGACTGGCCGGTCGCCCCCGTTCTCCTCGAGGACCGGTACAACGTCGCCGACGCCGTCGTCGTGGGGAACCTCCTCATCTCGCTGCTGCGCAACACCGACCGGGTGCACGCCGCGTCACTGGCCCAGCTGGTCAACGTCATCGCGCCGATCATGACGGAGCCGGGTGGGCGCAGCTGGCGCCAGACCACCTTCCACCCCTTCGCCCAGGCGTCGCAGCACGCCGTGGGTGACGTCCTCCAGGTGGGGATCAGCGCGCCGACGTACGAGACGGCACGCTTCGGCGAGGTCGCTGTCGCTGACGCTGTCGCGACGCGCGACCCAGAGACCGGTGCCGTGTCCCTCTTCGCCGTCAACCGCTCGCTCACCGAGCCGGTCACCCTGACGGTCGACGTCCGCGCGCTCGTCGGCTTCGCCGACGGTCCGCACGCGTCGCTCGAGGTCGTCGAGTCGACCAGCCTGTCGAACCCCGACCACACGTGGGCCGCGACCGCGGACGACGACACGTCGGTGCTGCCCGTGCTCAACGACACGGCGAAGGTCGTCGACGGTGTCCTCACCGTCGAGGTGCCGCCGGTGTCCTGGAACATGGTCCGGCTCGGCTGATGCGCCGGCTCGCAGCCGTGGCGCTCGTCGCGGCCCTCGGGCTCGCCGCCTGCTCCGGGTCCGACGACCCGGAGCAGACGGCCGGGCCGTCGGCGACGGTCGTCGACCTCTCTGGAGACCTCCGCACCCACGACCCGGCGCTCTACATCGAGGACGCCGGCACCTCCGACGAGTCCGACGACACCTGGTACGTCTTCTCCACCGGCGACGGGCGGGTGGGTCTCGGTGCGCCGCAGGTCCGCCGCTCGACCGACGGCGGAGCGACGTGGGAGCACGTCGGCGAGGTGTGGACGCCCGCGGACGAGCCGTACTGGACGCGGGAGGTCGTCGCCGGGGTGAGCAACTTCTGGGCCCCCGAGATCTACGAGCACGACGGCACGTACTACCTCTACTACTCGGCGTCGACCTTCGGCTCGAACACCTCGCTCATCGGCCTGTACACCAACCAGACGCTCGACCCCGAGGACCCGGCGTACCGGTGGGTCGACGAGGGCGAGGTGTGGCGGTCGGACGGGACCACGCCGTACAACGCGATCGACCCCGGCATCGTCGAGGACGCCGACGGGACGCCGTGGATGGCCTACGGCTCCTTCTGGGACGGGCTCTTCATGATCGAGCTCGAGTGGCCCACCGGAAAGCCGGTCGGCAGCACGCTCGACGCCCCCGCCGGGACGGCCGAGCCGGTCCACCTCGCCGACCGCGGCTTCGGCGACAACGCGATCGAGGCGCCGTACCTGCTGGAGCGTGACGGCTGGTACTACCTCTTCTTCTCGCGCGACTCCTGCTGCCAGGGCACCGACAGCACCTACAACATGGCCGTCGGTCGTTCGCGCGACGTGACCGGCCCCTATGTCGACGCGGACGGCGTGCCGCTCCTCGAGGACGGTGGACTGCCCCTCCTCGGGACGGACGGGACGATGATCGGCCCGGGCGGCCAGTCGGTCTCTCGTGACCACCTCGCGTTCCACTACTACGACGAGACCCTCGGCGGTGACTTCCAGCTCGGCATCCGCAGGCTCGCCTGGACGACCGACGGCTGGCCGGTCGCACAGACGGCCGAGGAACAGGCGCGGGCGGAGGGGGACGGCTGATGCCCGCGCCCGGGACCTTCAGCCCGTGGTGAAGGCCGGGTGCGGTGCAAGACTCGACGAGCGACCGACCGGCCGCGCTCGACACGTGCACGACCTGGGAGACCCACATGGCACGTCCGGACCTCGTCGTCGCACGGGCCGCAGGTCGGCACCCCAGGTCCGTCGTGGTCGTGGTGGGACTCCTCGCAGGGTTCCTCGCCGGGTGCGTCGACCCAGGTCGGTGACACGTGCTCACCGCTGACGTCGGGCGGATCCTCCTCTCCGAGGTCGCCGGCACAGCCGTCCTCATGACCCTCGGCGTGGGCGTGTGCGCGAACATGACGCTCTCCCGGACCTTCGGCCGGGGCGGCGGCTACCTCGTCGTCGCCGTCGGCTGGAGCCTCGGCGTCTTCGCGGGCGTCGTCGTCGCGCAGGACTCCGGTGCGCACCTCAACCCGGCCGTCACGCTCGCGATCCTCGCGCAGAGCGCGACCGCCGACGGGCCGACCGAGTTCGCGCCCGGCATCGGGATCTCCCTCGCGACGACGCTGGCCTACCTCGTCGCCGAGCTGCTGGGTGCGTTCCTCGGCGCCGTCGCGGCATGGGCGGTCTACCGTCAGCACTACGACGCGCACCCGGTCCAGGCGGAGAAGCTCGCCTCCATGGCGACAGCACCGGCCATCCGGTCGCTGCCGACGAACGTCTTCGGCGAGGGGGTCGCGACGTTCGTCCTCGTGCTCGTGCTCCTCCTGCTCGCCCAGACTCCCTCGGAGCTCGGGCCGCTCGGCATGGCGCTCGTCGTGCTCGGGGTGGGTCTCGGTCTCGGCGGGGTCACCGGGTGGGCGATCAACCCCGCGCGTGACCTCGGCGGGCGGCTCGCCCACACCGCGCTCCCCATCCGGGGCAAGGGCGGCAGCGACTGGTCCTACGCCTGGGTGCCCGTCGTCGGCCCAGCCGTCGGAGGGGTGCTCGGCGGTCTCGCTGCCGTCGCGATCGCCACCTGACGTCACGCTCCCGTGATCGGCCGGCTCCCGCGATCGGCCGGATCCCGTGGAGGTTCCGTGGAGCACGACCGGACGGTCCGCGGTGCGGGCATGCTGGACCCGTGACCTTCCGACCCTCCCTCCTCGCGCGCCGTCCCGCCCTGGCGCTCGCGGTGATCGTCACGACCGTGCTGGGGCTGGGTGTGCGCGCCGTCGGCGGCGGGGTCGTGGCAGAGGTCGGTGGCGACGCGCTCTACGCGGTGCTCGTGTACGTGCTCGTGGCGCTCGTCGCGCCACGCGCCCGCCCGGCGACGCTCGTCGCGGTCGCCTGGTCGCTGTGCGCGGCGGTCGAGCTCGCGCAGCTCGCGGGTCTCTCGGCGGCGGTCGTCGCCGTGTGGGAGCCCGCGCGGTGGGTTCTCGGCACCACGTTCCACACCCTGGACCTTGTCGTCTACGCAGTCGGCGCGTGTGCCGCCGGGGCGCTGGACGTCGCGGTAGGCACCGTGGTGCGCCGTCGCGCGGGGGCGCTCGTCGAGGCCTCGGAGGTCAGCCCCCGAAACGAGACCGCAGGGACCTCGTCGCCGAGCGGACGACGAGACCGCCCGCCCAGGCGAGACCTGCCCAGCTCGCGGTCTTGATCCCGCGCCGTGCGGTCCGGCGCCGACCGCGGAACTCACGCACGGGCCAGCCCACGGTCTTCGAGTGCTTGCGCAGGCGCGGGTCGGGGTTGATCGCGCACGGGTTGCCGACGGTGGAGAGCAGCGGCACGTCGTTCATGGAGTCGCCGTAGGCCGAGGAGCCGGCGAGGTCGAGACCGAGCCGTTCGGCGAGGGCGACGACGCCGTTGGCCTTGGCCTGCCCGTGCATCATGTCGCCGACGAGCCGGCCGGTGTAGAAGCCGCTCTCGTGCTCGGCGATCGTGCCGAGAGCGCCGTCTGCGCCGAGCCTGCGTGCGATGAGGTCGCCGATCTCGACCGGCGTCGCCGTGACGAGCCACACCTGGTGGCCCGCGGCGAGGTGCGCGTCGAGGAGCTTCTGCGTCCCGGGGAAGATCCGCAGGGCGAGCACCTGGTCGTACACCTCTTCGCCGATCGCGACGACCTCGGCGACCGAGTGGCCCGTCATGAGGTGCAGCGCGCGCGAGCGGACCTCGTCGATCTGCTGCCGGCTCTCGCCGAAGGCCATGTAGCGGGCCTGCTGGAAGAAGAAGTTGACGAGGTCCCGCTTGCGGAAGAACCCGCGGGCGTAGAGGCCCCGCGCGAGGTGGAACGACGAGGCCCCGCGGATGATCGTGTTGTCGACGTCGAAGAACGCGGCGACCTGCGGGACGCGCTCGTCCGCGACGGGTGGGGCCTCTGGTTCGGTGAGCGTCGTGGCCGCGAGCTGTTGCGCGGCGGCCTCGGCCACTGCTTCTCCGGTCTCCGGGTCAGACTCGTCGGTGCGCACACGCCCCACTGTAGTCAGCACTCTAGGGTTGGTCCCGTGAACGTGGGTGGAGCAGCACATGAACGGTCGGGCGCCGCGAGCACCGACGACACCGCTGGCGCGTCGCGCGTCGTCGTCTACACGCGCACGGGGTGCCACCTGTGCGACGACGCGTGCGTGGTCGTCTCCCGCGTGTGCGGCGAGACCGGCACCTCGTGGACGACCGTCGACGTGGACGCGTCGGACGATCTGCGCGGCGTGTACGGCGACTATGTCCCCGTCGTGACCGTCGACGGTGTACAACAGGGATTCTGGCGGATCGACGAGGACCGGCTGCGACGGCTCCTCGCCCGCTGACGCTGCGGGTGGGGAGGACGAGGGTGACCGGACCGGACGAGCTGGTGCGCCGGATGCCCTCGGCGAGCATCGAGCGCCTGCCCGTCTACCTGCGGGTGCTGTCCGACCTCGCGGCGCGGGGCGTGGTCGGTACCTCGTCGACGGAGCTCGCCGAGCTCGCCGGCGTCGGGCCGGCCCAGCTGCGCAAGGACCTCAGCTATCTCGGCTCGCACGGCACCCGTGGGGTGGGGTACGACGTGCGCCGGCTCCGGGCCCGGGTGAGCGGGGCGCTCGGTGTGGCGCAGGAGCTGCAGGTCGCGATCGTCGGCGTCGGCAACCTCGGGCACGCGCTCGCGAACTACTCCGGCTTCGCGGCACGCGGGTTCACCGTCGCGGCGCTGCTCGACAGCTCGCCGAGCGTCGTCGGGCAGGAGGTGGCGGGTCGGGTGGTGGAGGACGTGGCGCGGCTCGACGAGGTCGTCCGGGAGCGCGGGGTGTCGATCGTCGTCATCGCGACGCCGGGGGAGGGCGCACAGGAGGTGTGCGACGCGGTCGTGGCAGCCGGTGTCCGGGAGATCCTCAGCTTCGCGCCGTGCGCGCTGCAGGTGCCGCCCGGGGTCGAGCTCCGGTCCGTGGACGTCGGCAGCGAGCTGCAGATCCTCGCGTTCCACTCCCAGGCCCGGAGACGGGACTGACCTGCACCCTCGGCCCGTGCGGGCAGGTGCAGGTCAGTCCTGTCGTGCTGTCGAGCGACTCAGCCCTTGATGGCGGAGATGTCGATCGCGATCTTCACGGTGTCGCTGATGAGGACGCCGCCGGTCTCGAGCGCGGCGTTGTAGGTGAGGCCGAAGTCCTTGCGGGAGATCTCGGTCTTGGCCTCGAAGCCGGCGCGGCTGTTGCCGAACGGGTCCGTGGCGATGCCGACGAACTCGGTGGCGAGGGCGACCGAGCGGGTCACGCCGTTGATCGTCAGGTCGCCGGTGACGGCGAAGTCGTCGCCGGAGGCTGCGACGGAGGTGGAGGTGAACGTCCACACCGGGTTCTTCTCGACGTCCCAGAAGTCGGCGCTCTTGAGGTGGCCGTCGCGGTCGGGGTTGCCCGTGTTGATGGACGCTGCGTCGAGCTCGGCGCTGACGGAGGAGCTCTCGATGTCCTCGCCGACGGTGACGACGGCGGTCGGCACGGCGAGGCTGCCGCGGACCTTCGAGATGCCGGCGTGGCGGACGGTGAACGTCGCGGACGTGTGGGTCGGGTCAGCGGTGTAGGTGCCGGTAGCGAGTCCGGTGGGAAGAGCAGTCATGAGAATCTCCTGGGTCTGTGGTCGAGCGTGGCGCCGATCGTGCCACCTTCAATAGTTGAACTTTCTACTATGGTAGGCAGAAGAAAAGCAAGTGCGCTATACATGTGATGCAAGTCACACCTCGCGGCAGCGGCCAACCGGGGCACGCTATCGTCCTGCATACACAGGCGCCGCACAGGGCGGGGCCGAAGCAGGGGGAGACTGCGCCATGATGATGGAAGAGACGGACGTCCTGTGGCTCACCGACGAGCAGCAGGCCAGCTGGCGAGCGTTCCTCGAGGGGACCGCACGCCTCAACGAGACGCTCAACAGGGACCTCGAGAACGACTCCGACCTCTCGCTCAACGAGTACGAGGTCCTCGTCCGGCTCTCTGAGAGCCCCCACCGCACGCTCCGCATGTCGCAGCTCGCAGACAGCCTCGCCTACTCGCGCAGCAGGGTGACCCACACCATCCGTCGCATGGAGGAACGGGGCCTCGTCGTCCGCGAGTCCTGCGTCGCCGACGGCCGAGGCGTCAACTGTGCGCTCACCGAGGCCGGGGTGGCCGCGCTCGTGGCGGCCGCCCCGAGGCACGTCTCCTCGGTCCGCCGCCATCTCGTCGACGTCCTCACCCCCGAGCAGCTCGTGGTGCTCGGGCAGGCCATGGAGCGCGTGTCCCTGGCCTGCCGCACCTGACGCCACGCCCACCGATGCGTTGATCTGCTCCGACCTTTGGGACCATGGTGCCCATGGCCACCACAACAGTTCACCTCATGCGCCACGGCGAGGTCTTCAACCCCGACAAGATCCTCTACGGACGGATCCCGGGGTACCACCTCTCCGAGCTCGGGCACCAGATGGCGCAGCGCGTCGCCGAGCACCTCGTGGCCGGCGGTCACGACATCACCGTCGTGACCGCCTCGCCGCTCCAGCGCGCCCAGGAGACCGCCACCCCGGCGGCGGCGGCCTTCGGCGTCGAGCTCGGCACCGACGAGCGGCTCATCGAGGCGGGCAACCACTTCGAGGGCAAGAGCTTCGGCGTCGGCGACGGGTCGCTGCGCCACCCTCAGCACTGGCCCTACCTCGTCAACCCCTTCCGCCCGTCATGGGGCGAGCCCTACAAGGAGCAGGTCGCGCGCATGCACGCTGCCGTGCACGCGGCTCGCGAGCAGGCCGAGGGGCACGAGGCGCTCCTCGTCAGCCACCAGCTCCCGGTCTGGATGGCCCGCCGCGGATTCGAGGGCAAGCGCCTCTGGCACGACCCCCGCAACCGCCAGTGCTCGCTCGCCTCGATCACGTCCCTGCGGTTCGACGGCGACACCCTCGTCGGCCTGCACTACACGGAGCCGGCCGCCGACCTCCTGCCCGGCGCCAACCAGGTCTCCGGAGCCTGAGGCGGACCAGCTCGTCGGGCAGCACGGCACGCGCGTCTCTCAGAGATCTCTCAGCACCATCGGGGATAGTGGGGGAGTGATCCCTGCTGTTCCCGCCGCCCGTCGTCGTGCCCGTCCGGCGAGCAACCGCCGCACGCCGTCTCGCACGGTGGCCGTCGCGCTCGCCGTGGCGACCGGCCTCCTGCTCTCCTCCTGCGCAGCCGACTCCGGGAACAGCGACCCGGACGACGTCGTCGGGCAGGGGTACGCCTCCGGCGACGGCAGCCTGCGGACCTGGTCCGAGGACGAGCGGACCGACCCCGTCGAGATCACGGGCACAGACTTCTCGGGCAACGCCGTCGACACCCGCAGCACCGGCGACGAGATCGTCGTCCTCAACACCTGGTACGCGGCGTGCCCGCCCTGCCGGGCAGAGGCCCCCGACCTCCTCGAGGTCGCGACGCAGCGTGCGTCCGACGGCGTGCGACTCATCGGCATCAACGGCACGGACGACAGCGGCGCGGCCCTCGCGTTCGAGCGAGAGCACGGCATCACGTGGCCGTCCATCGCCGACACCGACGGCTCGGCCGTCGCGGCCCTCCAGGCGATCGTGCCGGTCCAGGCCGTCCCCACCACCGTCGTGCTCGACCGGCAGGGCCGTGTCGCCGCCCGGGTCCTCGGTCAGATCGACGCCTCCACGCTCGACGGGCTCATCGACGACGTCCTCGCAGAGCCGGACGCCTGAGCAGTGGTCACCTCTCTCGCCGCGTCGGCTGTCGCGAGCGGCTCTGCTCCGGTGCTCGCGAGCGTCGGGGACTCGTTCGCCTCCACCGCGTTCTCCGGGTCGATGCTCCTGGCGATCCCCGTCGCCCTCCTCGCGGGCTTCGTGTCGTTCGCGTCGCCGTGCGTCCTGCCGCTCGTCCCCGGCTACCTCGGCTTCGTCAGCGGGCTCGCCGCCTCGAGCGTCGGCGGTCCGGGTGCGCCACGCGGCGCAGGCGGCTCGGCACCGGCTGCCGGCCGCGGCCGGGTCCTGCTCGGTGTCGCGCTGTTCATCCTCGGCTTCGCGGTCGTCTTCGTCTCGATCGGCATCCTCACCGGGACCGCCGGGTCGTTCCTCACGCGCTGGCAGGACGAGATCTCCCGTGTGCTCGGGGTCGTCGTCGTCCTCATGGGACTTGCCTTCCTCGGTGCCGTCCCCTTCCTCCAGCGTGAGCGACGGCTGCACGCGAGCCCGACCGCCGGCCTCTGGGGCGCTCCCCTCCTCGGCTTCGCGTTCGGCCTCGGCTGGACGCCGTGCCTCGGTCCCACGCTCGTCGCGATCTACGCGCTCGCCCTCGGCGAAGGCTCAGCGACCCGCGGCGGGATCCTCGCGGTCGCCTACTGCATCGGGCTGGGGACCCCGTTCCTCCTCATCGCGCTCGGCCTGCAGAGCAGCAAGCGCGGTCTCGCCTTCCTGCGCAAGCACCGGCTCGCGATCATGCGTATCGGCGGCGCCCTGCTCATCGCCATCGGGCTGGCGCTCGTCACCGGCCTGTGGGGCGACTGGAGCCGGTCGATGCAAGGCTTCATCGGCGGGACAGAGACGGTGATCTAGGTGAGCACACCCCCCAACCCTCCCGAGCGGGACCGCAGCTACCACCCCGAGGGCATCGACGACGCGTTCTCCGGCGACCCTGCCCGGACGTCCGCGACCGCCGAGACGGCTGAGAGCACCGGTCCGGGCGGGACCGCGGGAGCCCCCCAGCTGCCCCAGCTCGGCGGCGCCGGGATGCTGCGCTTCGCGTGGCGTCAGCTCACCTCCATGCGCGTGGCGCTCATGCTCCTCATGCTCCTCGCGGTGGCCGCCGTCCCCGGATCGGTCTTCCCGCAGCGCGGCCAGAGCCCGGCCGCGGTCGCCCAGTACATGCTCGACAACCCGACGCTGGGCTCGTGGCTCGACCGCCTCGGCTTCTTCGACGTCTATGCGTCGGTGTGGTTCTCGGCCATCTACATCCTCCTGTTCATCTCGCTCGTCGGCTGCATCCTGCCGCGTGTGCGTGCTCACTTCCACGCCCTGCGCGCCGCGCCGCCCCGGACGCCGCGGCGGTTCGGTCGCTTCCCGGCCCGGGGCGGCTACACCGTCGCTGCCGACGAGGTGTCGCCCGACGACGTGACCGCCGCGGCCGAAGCCCACCTGCGCGGACGTCTGCGCTGGCTGCCCCGGTTCCGCGTCGTGCCCGCGACGGAGAGCAGCGGCGCCCGTGTCGTGAGCGCCGAGCGCGGGTACCTGCGCGAGACCGGCAACCTCGTCTTCCACATCTCGCTGCTCGGCCTGCTCATCTCCTTCGGTGCCGGCCAGCTGCTCGAGTACCGCGGGCAGGCGATCGTCACGGAGGGTCGCGGGTTCGCGAACTCCGTCGTCGACTACGACACGTTCGAGAGCGGCGCCCTCTTCCAGGAGGACTCGCTCGAGCCGTTCTCCATGACGCTCGACTCCTTCGAGTCGGTCTTCCGCATCACGGACGCGAAGGCGCAGGACTTCACGGCGAACGTCACGGTCCGCGAGACGGACGGGACGTCCCGCTCGGCGGAGATCAAGGTCAACCACCCTCTGTCGCAGTCCGGCGCAAAGATCTACCTCCAGGGCAACGGCTTCGCGCCCGACGTGATCGTCCGCGACGCGGCGGGCGAGATCGCCTTCGCCGGACCGGTGCCGTTCCTCCCGGAGGACGACGTCTACACGTCCCAGGGCGTCATCAAGGTCCCCGACGTCTCGACCGGCGAGCAGATCGGCCTCGTCGGCTTCTTCCTCCCGACCGCCGAGATCACTCCCGAGGGCGCCCGCTCGATCTTCCCGGACCCCATCAACCCGGCGCTCGTCCTCAGCGTCTACCACGGTGACCTCGGGCTCGACGACGGTGTGCCGCAGAACGTCTACCAGCTCGAGACGGACGGCATGACGCAGTCGGTCGAGGAGGACGGGAGTCCCGTGACCCTCGTCGTCGGCAGGGGAGAGACCGTCGACCTGCCCGACGGGCTCGGCACCCTCGAGTTCGCCGAGCTGCCCCGCTTCGTCGCTCTCGACCTGCGCCACGACCCCTCCCTCGTCTGGACGCTCGTCTTTGCGCTCGGTGCCCTCGCCGGCGTGAGCGTCTCCCTCTTCACACCCCGCCGACGTGTGTGGGTCCGGGCCTCGGTCCAGGACGACACCGACGGCCCACGTACAGTGGTCGAGGTCGCGGGCCTCGCCCGCGGCGACGACCTGGGCCTCCAGGGAGAGGTCGACGCGCTCCTCGCGCACCTTCCCGGGTACGAGGTCCCGGGCACCCCCGACCCGTCCCCTCTAGAACCTCGACCGTCGATGCAGGAACCGGAAAGGCCGACCGATGAACCTCGGTGAGATCAGTGACACCCTCGTCTGGGGCGCAGCGACCGCGTACACGATCGCGATGATCGCGTTCGCGACCGACCTCTCGCGCGCGACCGACGCCCTCGGCCAGCGCAAGGCGCAGGAGCGCACCGCGCCGAAGGCCGCGACGGTCTCCGTCTCGACGCCGTCGTCGGGCGCCGCGGCGCCCGGGAGCGCGGTCGGGGTGATCGAGGGGCGCCGGGCCTCCAAGGCGCTCGGCATCGCGATGGCCACCATGTGGGCGGGCTTCCTCATCCACCTCGTCGCGGTCGTCCTGCGCGGGCTGGCCGCAGGCCGCGTCCCGTGGGCGAACATGTACGAGTTCTGGCTCACGGGGACCCTCGTCGCCGCGGGTCTCTTCCTCGTCCTGCAGCTGCGACGCGACGTCCGGTTCCTCGGCGTCATCGTGTCCTTCATCGTCGTGACCTTCCTCATGATCGCCATCACCGCGCTGCACGTCGAGGCCGACGGCGTCCAGCCCGCCCTGCGAAGCTACTGGCTCGTCATCCACGTCGGTGTCGCCGTCGGCGCCACCGGGGTGTTCACGGTCGCGTTCGCGATGAGCGTCCTCCAGCTGCTCCGCGACTCCCGGGACAACGGCTCGACGCTCCTGCACGGCGAGGGGACGGTCGTGCGCGGCCGCAACGTGGCCGCGTGGAAGGTCATGAACTGGCGCTTCCTCGACACCATCCCCACGCCGGTCGCCCTCGAGGCTCTGAGCTTCCGCATCAACGCCGTGGGCTTCGTCCTGTGGACGTTCACCATCATCGGCGGTGCCATCTGGGCCGACGGCGCGTGGGGCCGCCCTTGGGGCTGGGACCCCAAGGAGGTCTGGAGCTTCGTCGTCTGGGTCGTCTACGCCGCCTACCTCCACGCGCGGACGACACGAGGCTGGTCCGGCCGCCGCGCCGCCTACTTCGTGCTCGTCGGCTACGGCTGCGTGCTGTTCAACTTCACGGCCGTGAACATCCTCTTCAGCGGCCTGCACTCCTACTCGGGCGTCGACCGCCCCACGATCTGACCTCTCCGGCCGCCTGACCCCTCGCGCCGCCGGACCTGGCCCTGCCGCATGCCTCTCGGGTGGGGCGAGGGTCTCCGTCAGGCGAGTTCTCCGTCAGGAGGGCGTCCGCGTCAGGCCGGTGTGCCGTCGTCGTGCGTCTCGTCGTCGCTGCGGCGCTCGTCGGACGCGCCGTCGGCACGGTCGTCGGGGGAGGTGCCGGTCGGGCGCCCGTCGGCCTTCCCTGCGCTCGTGCCGCTGGAGGTGCCGCTGCTCGTCCCGTCCGTCGGGGTGTCTCCTGCAGCCGTGTCCCCGTTGCCCTGGGCGCTGCGCGCCTGACGACGCTGCTCCTGCGCGAGCCGCCACAGGAAGTCGGGGTCGTCGTCCGGTGCGACGGGTCCGCTGGCGCGCCTGCGCGTCCGTCCGCGCGGCGCCGGACCCTTGCCCGATGCGACGGGCCGCTGCCCACGACCGGCCTGCTTGCGGCGCGACCGGCTGAACGCGATCCACGAGATCGGCCCGAAGTAGGGCAGGAGCACGATGATGACGAGCCACAGCCAGCGCGGGATGTCCCCGCGGTCCTCCTCGTCGCTGCTGGCGAAGTCGGTGAAGGCATAGACGAGGAGACCGAAGGCTGCGAGGACTGCGAGGACGCGGAGCATCTCCCCACCCTATGCGTTTACCCTGAGAGCGTGGCCCTGCTGAAGTACTCCGTCCTGCGACTCGCTCTCCTCGCTGTCATCGCCGTGGCCCTCTACGCCGCTGGCCTGCGGGGACTCCCGCTCATCGTCGTCGCGCCCGTGGTGGCGCTCATGGTCTCGTACGTGGTGCTCGGGGGTCCGCGCGAGGCCGCCGCCGTCGAGCTCGCGGAGCGTCGGACACGGCGCGCAGCAGGCGGTGAACGCTTCAGCCGGGGGATCGAGGACGACGCCGCGGCCGAGGACGCGACGATCGACCGAGCCGCGCCCCGTCCCGCGCGTCCGGTGACGGACCTGCAGGAGCCTGCCCCGCGCACGGCCCAGCAGGGGCCCGCTCAACACACGTCAGATCGAGAGCCCGAGGGCAAGTAGCGCGCCGAAACCGAGCTCGTACATCCCCGTCGCGGCCAGGACGGGGACGAGCAGCCGGCCCCGCGCTCCGGCGAGCACGGGGATGCTCAGGAGCGTCGCCGGCGGCACGAGCAGGAGGACGATGACGGCCCACGGGTTCGCGAAGGCGCACAGCGCCCCGAGCAGCAGCGGGAGCCAGATCATCGCGACGTACGCGCGTCGTGCTCGCCGGTCGCCGAGACGGACGGCGAGCGTGCGCTTGCCGACGACGGCGTCCGTGGGGATGTCACGGATGTTGTTCGCCATGAGGATGGCGCACGCGAGGAGCCCGACCGCGACGGCACCGAGCGCGGAGGCCACGGTGATGCGGTCCGCCTGCGTGTACGTCGTGCCGAGCACCGCGACGAGGCCGAAGAAGACGAAGACGCCGACCTCACCGAGGCCGAGGTACCCGTACGGGTTCTTGCCCCCGGTGTAGTACCACCCGGCAGCGATCGACAGGACCCCGACGGCGAGCAGCCACCAGTGCCCCGACAGCGCGACGAGCGCGATCCCGGCCAGGGACCCGACGCCGAACGCGGCGAACGCGGCGAGCTTGACCGTGCGGGGCGGCGCGGTGCCGGACGCGGTCAGACGGAGGGGACCCACGCGGTCGAGGTCGGTGCCTCGGATGCCGTCCGAGTAGTCGTTGGCGTAGTTGACGCCGACCTGGAGGGCGAGCGCCACGACGAGGGCGAGGACGGCGAGGAGCGGGTCCACCGCGTCGACCTGGGCCGCGGCCCCGGTGCCGACGAGGACGGGCGTCGCCGCGGCAGGGAGGGTGCGCGGGCGCGCGCCGGCGACCCACTCGGATGTCGTGGCCATGAGGCTCCGTTTCAGCGTTCTGCGTCTGTGCTCGGTCGTGAGGCCGCGACGTGCCGGGTCGCGATCTCGGTCGCCGCCCTGCGGTCGACCTTGCCGGGTCCCCGCAGCGGGAGCTCGCCGACGACGACGATCTCACGCGGCGCGGCCGGCGCCCCCAGCGTATCCGTGACGCGGGCGCGCACCTGCGGGAGGAGGTTCTCGGAGGGTGCCCCGTCCGCGAGGGTCACGACGGCCGCGACGCGCGCACCCCACGCCTCGTCGGGGACACCGACGACGCACACCTCGCGCAGCGGACCCCACCCCGTGAGGAGTGCCTCGACCGCGGCCGGGGAGACGTTGACGCCGCCGGAGACGAGCACGTCGTCCGCGCGACCGCGGACGTGCAGGGTCGTGGCACCGTCCGGACCGGTCGCGATGTCGCCGACGTCGCTCGTCCGGAACCACCGTCGGCCCGCGTCGGTCACGAAGGCGGCGTGGGTCGCGTCGTCGTCGCCGTCGTACCCGTCGGCCAGGACCGGCCCGGAGATCTCGATGCGGCCGTCGCGCACCCGGACGTCGACGCCGTCGAGCGGGGCACCGTCGTAGACGCAGCCTCCGGCGGTCTCGCTCATGCCGTACGTCGTGACCACGGGAACCCCGGCGTCACGGGCGGCGAGCAGGAGCGCCGGTGACGTCGCGGCACCGCCGACGAGGACGGCGTCGAGGGTGCGGGCCGCGACGAGGCCGGCGTCGTCGCCCTCCCGGGCATCCTCGAGGATCCGGTACAGCTGGGTCGGGACGAGCGAGGTGTAGCGACGACGACCGGTGAGCTCGCGGGCGGCAGCGGCGAAGGCGGCGGAGCGGAACCCGTGGTCCAGGTGCACAGCTACGGGGCGCGTCCCGGCGAGGACGGACCGCGCGACCACCTGGACACCGGCGACGTGGTCCGTCGGCAGCGCCAGGAGCCACTGGCCATGACCCCCGAGCCGTGCGGCGGTCGCCTCGCCCGAGGCGCGCAGGGCGTGCGCGGGGATGCGGACCCGCCGGGCGTCCCCGGTCGAGCCCGACGTCGCGACGAGGACGCAGGCACCGGGCTCGCCCGGAGCTGCGGAGAGGATCTCGCGCAGGCCTGCTCCCAGCTCGGCCGGACCGTGCCGGCCGATGCCGGCGAGATCGAGCTCACGGGTGGTCCTGGGGCCTTCCGGTGTGGCAATCACGGCTTCAGGGTATGCGCGACCCTAGGCTGGACCCCACGCCCCCGTCCCGGCCCGAGAGAGCCAGGGCTGCCGAAGATCTGAGGAGACAACCGTGCTGACGCCATCTCGCGCGCAGAGAACCCCACACGCGTCGCGTCGTCGTGCCGCATGGAGCGTCGTCACCGCCGGAGTGTGCGCGACGACGCTGATCCTCGCAGGCTGCTCCGGCGACGACGCGGAGGAGCCCGTCCCGACCCCGACGACCGAGGTGACGCCCGGAGCGACGGCCGACAAGCAGGCACCACCCGCCCCCGCCGTCCCTCCCACGTGGGCGCTCACCGGAGTCGCCGCCACGGACATCGTCGCCCGGCCTGCGCTCGCCGTGAAGATCGAGAACTCCAAGGAGGCGCGGCCCCAGACAGGGCTCGAGAACGCCGACGTCGTCTGGGAGGAGATGGTCGAGGGCGGCGTCACGCGCTACATCGCCGTCTACCACTCGCAGGTCCCCGAGACGGTCGGACCCATCCGCTCCGTCCGACCGATGGACTCGAACATCATCGCGCCGCTCCGCGGGCTCATGGCGTTCTCCGGCGGGCAGCCGGGGTTCGTCCAGTCGGTGAGCGCCGTGGGCCTGCAGGTCATCAGCCACGACGGTGGCGCGTCCGGTTTCTACCGCGCGAGCGGCCGCCGTGCCCCGCACAACGTCTACGGGACGCCGGCGACCTTCCTGTCGCAGGCGGACACCGAGCACTCCGCCCCGCCCGCCCCGGAGTTCGTCTTCGCGCGTGACGCGGCGCAGGCGACGGCCGTCGTCGCCGGGGCACCGACGAACGCGGTCTCGATCACGATGTCCCGCTACAGCCAGCCGTCCTGGACCTGGGACGGGGCGTCAGGCAGCTTCCTGCGGTCCGAGGCGGGCACCCCGGCGGTCTCCGCGGACGGCGTGCGCCTGGCCGCCACGAACGTCGTGGTCATGAGCATGTCGATGTACAACACCGGGACCGTGGACCCGGCGGGGTCCCCGGTGCCCGAGACCGAGGTCGTCGGCACCGGGCCGGCGCTCGTCGCGACCGGTGGCATGTCCGTCGCGGCGACGTGGAGCAAGGCGAGCCCGGCGGACCCGTTCGTTCTCACGGCGGCGGACGGTACGCCGGTCACGCTGGCGCCCGGCGGCACGTGGGTCGAGCTCGTCCCGACGACCTCTGGCTCCTTCACGACGAGCTGACGCCTCCTCCTCAGGGTGGAGGCGTCAGCCCCGGCGTCCACCCAGCGGGTGAGAGGTCACAGTTCGGTCCCATCCGCTGGCCCGAGGTGCAGCACGCCCTGCACGAGGCAGGCTAGGACCATGGCAACTCTTCCTCAGCTCCACCCTCACCGGTTGACCCTCTCCCGTGGCCGCGCCCTGCTGACGAACCACCGCCCGGTGCCGTCGACTCCTCGGGTAGAGCAGGTCGACGCAGAGCAGGAACGTCCTGCTGGTCCGACCGCGTACCACGCGGCCCGCCCGAGCCCGGCCGCGTCGATCGTGCCCGTGCTGCTCTCGCTCGGAGGGCTGTTCGCCCTCGCGGTCGGCTCCGCCTACACCGGGCGCGCGATCATCGAGGCGCTCTCGGGACTGCTCGCGGCCACGTAGCGTCTCCGGGCACGCTCCGACCGGCCCGGCTCCTGCCGGTCGTCAGGAGCAGACCGGTTGGAGCCGGTCGTCAGAAGTAGTAGGGGAACGCGGACCAGTCCGGGGCCCGGCGCTCGAGGAACGCGTCCCTGCCTTCCACCGCCTCGTCGGTCATGTACGCGAGGCGCGTGGCCTCGCCCGCGAAGACCTGCTGGCCCGCGAGGCCGTCGTCCGCGAGGTTGAACGCGAACTTGAGCATCCGGATCGCCTGCGGCGACTTCGTCGCGATGGTTCGTGCGTAGTCGAGCGCGAGCTCCTCGAGGTCGGCGTGGTCGGCCACCTCGTTCACCGCACCCCACGAGTACGCGTCCTGCGCCGAGTACTCGCGAGCGAGGAAGAACACCTCGCGCGCACGCTTCTGGCCCACCTGCCGGGCGAAGAGCGCGGAGCCGTACCCCGCGTCGAACGAGCCGACGTCCGCGTCGGTCTGCTTGAAGCGCGCATGCTCGCGGCTCGCGATCGAGAGGTCGGCCACGACGTGCAGGGAGTGCCCGCCGCCTGCCGCCCAGCCGTTGACGACCGCGATGACGACCTTGGGCATGGTGCGCATGAGGCGCTGCACCTCGAGGATGTGCAGTCGCCCCGCCTGAGCGGGGTCGATGTGGTCGGCGGTCTCGGCCGCCTGGCCCGTCGCGTCGTCGGTCGTGTACCGGTAGCCGTCACGGCCACGGATCCGCTGGTCGCCGCCCGAGCAGAAGGCCCACCCGCCGTCCTTGGCGCTCGGGCCGTTGCCCGTGAGGATGACGGCCGCGACGTCGGAGGTCATCCTGGCGTGGTCCATGACGCGGTACAGCTCGTCCACCGTGTGCGGCCGGAACGCGTTGCGGACCTCGGGCCGGTGGAACGCGATCCGGACCACCGGGAGGTCGCGCTCGCCGTCAGCAGCACCCGGCGAGCCTTCCTCGGTCCGGGAGACACCGCGGTGGTACGTGATGTCGGTCAGATCCTCGAAGCCGGCGACCGTGCGCCACCGTCGAGGATCGAAGGTCTCGGACACTGAGGTGGGGGTCGCGCTCACCGTCCCACCCTAGGGGACGTGCGGCACGGCCTCGACGGTCCGATCGCGAGCGATGGCCGACGGGTGAGGCCGAAACATCCAGTACACATCGCGCCGCTAGTGTCGCCGGGGTGCACCCACCATCGCGTCGCCAGAGCAGGGGAGTCGTCCGCCGGGACGCCATCATCGCGGCTGCCGCGGCCCTCGTGCTCGAGGTCGGGCCGGCAGCCGTGACCCACCGCGGCATCGCGGCGCGCGCCGAGGTGCCCCTCGCTGCGACCACCTACTACTTCGAGTCCCTCGACGACCTCGTGGGCGCCGCCGGCGCCCGGCTGGCGACGCGCTGGGCGATGCACGCCGCCTCCGTCGCCGCCCAGGTGATGGGGCCGACGAGCGTCGACGAGCAGGCACGGGTCCTCGTCGACGCCGTCCTGCCCGAGGGCGACGAGGCGGCCGTCCGCGGCCACTACGAGCACCTCGTCTCCGCCGGCCGGAGCCCAGCGCTCGCCGAGGCCTACGCCGCCGGACGCGCTGCGCTCGACGCAGCGGTGGGAGACCTGCTCGGCACGCTCGACCTCGCTCTGGCGCCCGAGCTCGTCGTCGCGCTCGTGGACGGGGCGGCGGTGACGTCTCTCAGCGAGGGGCACGACATCCGGCTCCGCGCCGCGACCCTGCTGCACCACGTGCTGCTGCCCGAGGCCGTCAGAGCCTAACCTGGGGGCGTGCACGTCTACTCCACGCCCCTGACCACCCGCTTCCGCGGCCTCGACGTGCGCGAGGGCGTCCTCGTCGAGGGCGCCGCAGGGTGGGCCGAGTTCTCTCCGTTCTGGGAGTACGGCGACGCCGAGGCGGCCGCCTGGTGGTCGGCCACGGTCGAGGCGGCCGAGATCGGCTGGCCGACGCCGGTGCGGATGCACGTGCCCGTGAACGTCACCGTCCCCGCCACCGGACCCGAGGAGGCGCACGCGATCGTGCGTGCGTCCGGCGGGTGCCGCACGGCCAAGGTCAAGGTCGGTGAGCGCGGCCAGAGCGTCGGCGAGGAGATCGCACGCCTCGAGGCGGTGCGCGACGCGCTCGGCCCCACCGGCCACGTCCGCATCGACGCCAACGGCGCGTGGGACGCCGACACGGCCGTCGCGCGGCTCACCCGCCTGGACCGCGCGGCCGGCGGTCTCGAGTACGTCGAGCAGCCCTGCCCCGACGTCGCCGGTCTCGCTGCGGTCCGTCGTCGCACGGACGTGCTCGTCGCAGCGGACGAGTCGATCCGGCGCGCTGACGATCCCCATGCCGTCGTCCGGGCCGCTGCCGCCGACATCGTCATCCTCAAGGTCCAGCCCCTCGGCGGCGTCCGTGCCTGCCTGCGGCTCGCCGAGGAGATCGGCCTGCCGGTCGTCGTCTCGTCGGCCCTCGAGACGTCCGTCGGGCTCGCCGCAGGGCTCGCGCTCGCGGCCGCCCTCCCGGTGCTGCCCTACGCGTGCGGCCTCGCGACGGCCCAGCTCCTCGTCCATGACGTGGTCCCCGACCCGCTGCTCCCGGTCGACGGCATGCTCGAGGTCCGCCGACCCGTGCCCGACGCCGCCGCCCTCGAGCGCACGGACGCACGGCGCACCGCTCCAGAGCGGGCGCAGGCGTGGAGAGAACGGGTCGACCGCGTCCGTGCCCTGAGCGAGGGCCGGCCCTCGTGATGCTCTCGCCCTCGATCGCGAGCGCCCACGAGCTCGTCCAGAGCCTCGCCCGGCTGGGCGTCCGTGACGTGGTGCTCGCCCCCGGCTCGCGCAGCGCACCGCTCGCCTACGCGCTCGCGATCGCGGCGCGCGCCGCACAGCGCACCCCGGACGGCACCCCGGACGACGCCGGCACGCACCCGGTGACCGGCATCCGGCTCCACGTCCGGATCGACGAGCGCGATGCAGGATTCCTCGCCCTCGGCCTCGCCCGCGCAGGTCAGGTCCGGCGCGCGCGCTCCGGGGATCCGGCACGGCTCGCCCCGCCGGTGGCCGTCGTGACGACGTCGGGAACTGCTGTCGCGAACCTCCACCCGGCGGTCCTCGAGGCCCACCACGCCGGCGTCCCGCTGCTCGTGCTCACGGCGGACCGGCCGCACGAGCTGCGCGGCACCGGTGCCAACCAGACCGCCGACCAGGTGGGGATCTTCGCCGGGGCCGTCCGGCTCGAGGTCGACGTCCCCGCACCCGCCGGGCGCGTCGGTGAGCTGCAGGACCTGCGGGCCGTCATCGGTCGGGCCGTGGCCGCAGCGTCGGGAGCCCGCACGGGTGTGCCGGGTGCTGTGCACCTCAACCTTGCGTACCGGGAGCCGCTCGCCCCGAGCGCTGCCGAGCTCTCGGAGCTCTCTGCCGCCACGACGCCGACCGACGGTGCGCCGTTGCCGAGCGGGCTCGTCGAGGTCCGTCCCACGGTCGTCGGTGGCCTGCTCGACCCCGACGGCGCCGCGGACGAGCCTGCGACGCTCGTCGTCGCTGGCGACGGGGCCGGCGCGGTCGCCCGAGCCGTGGCCGAGGCTCGTGGTTGGCCGCTCCTCGCCGAGGCGTCGTCCGGTGCGGCGGGTGGGCCGAACCTCGTCGCGGCGCACCGGCTCGTCCTCGGCTCCGCGACGCTCGTCGACGCCGTCCGGCAGGTCGTGGTCATCGGCCGCCCCACCCTCTCGCGGCCCGTCCAGTCCCTCCTCGCGCGGCCCGAGGTACGGGTCGTCGTCGTCGCTCCCGGCTCCGGCCAGTGGCCCGACGCCGCACGCGGTGCGTCGTCCGTGCTCGCCGCAGTGCCCTCGTCGTGGCTCGCGGCCCCCGCGCCTGCCGCGTCGGGATCCGACGGGCCGTCCCTCGCGTGGATGCGTGCCTGGCGGTCGGCATCCACCGTGGCCGCCGACGTCGTGGATCGGTCGGTCGCTCGCGGTGCCGACGGCCCGCTCGACGCCCTCCAGGTGGCTGAGGCGGTCGCGTCGGCGTCGCAGCCCGACGACGTGCTCGTCATCGGCTCGAGCAACCCGGTCCGTGACCTCGACCTCGTCGTCCGCTGGGCCGAGCCGCCCGTCGTCGTCGCGAACCGTGGCCTGGCCGGCATCGACGGCACGCTCTCCACGGTCCTCGGCGTCGCACTGGGCATCCAGGACCCCCGCGTCACCCGTGGCACGGGTGTGCCGGGCCCGATGGTCCGCGCGCTCGTCGGCGACCTCACGTTCCTCCACGACGTCGGCGGGCTCCTCGTCGGGCCGGGCGAACCGGGCGTCGACGTGCAGATCGTCGTCGTCAACGACGACGGCGGGTCGATCTTCGCGACGCTCGAGCACGGACGCACCGACGACCCTGCTCTCTTCGAGCGCGTCTTCGCGACCCCGCACGGTGCGAACCTCGGCCTTCTCTGCGCCGGCTACGGGGTGCAGCACGAGCTCGTGCACAGCGCCGACCGGTTGCGTGCCGCGCTCGCCCACGCGCCGCACGGTGTGAGCGTCCTGGAGATCCAGGTCGACCGGACGAGCAGGCACCACAGCGCGCAGGACCTCGCGGCGGCGGTCGTCGACGCGCTCTGAAGTCCCGCGCCGCCCTGGTCGCCGCGACGAGAAACTCGCAGCGAATCCCCAGCAAAGCCCAAGCCGCGTCCCAGCCCCCGGGTGTTGAGTAGTTCTCAGCCGAAGGAGGGTGATTCCCGATGACCACACCGAACCAGAACGAGACGCAGCGCATCCCCAGCACGAACCCGTACGCCCCTGGACCAGTCCCGGCACCGCCGAGCGCCTGGTACGGCGCGACACCTGCCGAGCCTGCCGCCGGTCCTGCAACGGCCGGTCCCGCCGCCTCCGGACCCGCCGCCGACGCCGCTCCCGCGGCACACTGGTCGACCGGTGCTGCGCAGGCCGCCGCAGCCGAGCCCGCACCGCGCCGCCGTCTGCTCGTCCCGGTCGCCACGACCGCGGTCGCCGCGGCCGTCCTCGCGAGCCTGGGCACCGCGGCGCTCACCGGTCAGCTGGGTGGCTCGCCGGCAGCCACGAGCACGTCGCAGTCGACCGTGTTCGGCACGCTCGGCCAGGCGTCCGACTCGTCGGTCAACGTGCCCGTCGCGTCGTCGGACGAGACGAACCCGGACTGGCAGGCCGTCTCCTCGGCGGTCGCGCCTGCCGTCGTGGCGATCCAGGTGACGACCGCATCAGGGGCCGGAGAGGGCTCCGGCGTCGTCATCGACAGCGAGGGGCACATCCTCACGAACAACCACGTCGTCGAGGGCGCCAACGACGACACCGTCCAGGTGACGCTGAGCGACGGACGCATCTACGAGGCGACGATCACGGGCCTCGACCCGGCGACAGACCTCGCCGTGGTCCAGCTCGTCGACCCGCCAGACGACCTCCGCTCGGCCGTCCTGGCGGACTCGGACGCCGTCGTGGTCGGCGAGCCCGTCATGGCGATGGGCAACCCGCTGGGCCTGTCCAACACGGCGACGACGGGGATCGTCTCCGCGATCGACCGCCCGGTGAGCACCGCCACGACGTCCGGGACGGGTACCTCCGTCGTGACGAACGCCCTGCAGATCGACGCCGCCATCAACCCGGGAAACAGCGGTGGGCCGCTGTTCAACGCGAGCGGCGAGGTCATCGGCATCACGTCCTCGATCGCCTCCCTCTCCTCGGGATCGAGCCAGAGCGGCTCGATCGGCCTGGGCTTCGCCATCCCGGCGAACCTCGCGCAGCACATCGGTGAGCAGCTCATCGAGGACGGCGAGGCGGAGCACGCGTTCCTCGGGGTGAGCCTGAGCGACGGCACGGGGACTGCTGACGGCACGACCCGCCAGGGAGCGGTCGTCGAGGACGTCTCCGACTCCTCGCCAGCGTCCGAGGCCGACCTCCAGACCGGTGACGTCATCGTGGCCATCGACGGCGACCCGGTCACGGGCGCCGAGTCCCTCACCGGCTTCGTGCGGGCCCTGCCCGCCGACACCGAGGTGACTCTCACGGTCGTCCGGGACGGCGAGGCGCTGGACGTCACCGTGACCCTCGCGACGAAGCCCGAGGACGCGACGAGCACGACACCCGCACCCGAGGAGTCGACCGACCCGGGCCAGGGTCGAGGCGCGCCGGACAGCCCGAGCACCATCCCCGACCTCGGTGAGCTCTTCCCCGGTCAGGGCTGACGAGCACCCTCACGGGCGACGCCCCCCTCGGTGCCCGGTGAGGAACGACGACGGCCGACGCTCTGCGAGAGCGTCGGGGGGG
>NZ_JBDYKL010000014.1:0-96636 GCF_040012415.1 Sanguibacter sp. 25GB23B1 | reverse complement strand
CCCCCCCCCCCCCCCCCCCCCCCCCCCCCCGGGTCCACCACCACAGCCCACGCGTGAGCGAGCGAGGACAGCATGCAGACACCGGACACCCACCAGAAGGTCATCAGCGGCATCGGCGTGAGCCCCGGCCGGGCGAGCGGCGTCGTCGTCGGGATGCCTGACTCGGTGCCGGAACCGCCACCGGGCCAGCGGCTGGGTGCGGGCGAGGACGTCGAGACGGCTGTCGCACGCATCGCCGCGGCGTCGATGGAGGTGCAGGACTCCCTCGAGCGTGCTGCAGCCCGGGCTCGCGGCGAGGCCCGCGAGGTGCTCCAGACGACCGCCCTCATGGCGGCGGACCCCACCCTCGTGACGAACGCCCAGGACCGGGTCCGGGAGCTGGGCCTCGACCCGGCGTGCGCGGTCTGGCAGGCGACGGGGACCGTGGTCGACCAGCTCACGGCGCTCGGCGGCTACATGGCTGAGCGTGCGGGCGACGTCATGGACGTCCGCAACCGGATCGTCGCCGTGCTCACCGGTCGCCCGGCGCCCGGGGTCCCGGACCCCGGCCACCCGTTCGTCCTGCTCGCCCGTGACCTCGCACCGGCAGACACCGCGACCCTTGACCCGGAGCACGTCCTCGCGATCGTCCTCGTCGAGGGCGGGCCCACCTCGCACACCGCGATCCTCGCCCGGTCGCTCGGCATCCCCGCCGTCGTCGGCCTCGGCGACGGGACCGGTCTCGTGCCCGGCGCGCACGTCCTCGTCGACGGCGTGACCGGCTCCGTCACGCTCGACCCCACCGACGCGCAGGTGACCCGCGCCGCCGAGCTCTCCGCGCGCGTCCGCACCTTCGACGGGTCAGGGCGCACGCGCGACGGCCACCCCGTCCCGCTCCTCGCGAACATCGCCCGGCCTGACGGCGCGCAGACGGCCGCCGACCTCGGCGCCGAGGGAGTCGGGCTGTTCCGCACGGAGTTCTGCTTCCTCGACCGCGAGGACGCGCCCTCGATCGCCGAGCAGGTGGAGCAGTACCGCCAGGTGCTCCACGCGTTCCCCGGGAAGAAGGTCGTGGTCCGCACGCTCGACGCCGGGGCGGACAAGCCCCTGCCGTTCCTCACGAACAAGGACGAGCCCAACCCCGCCCTGGGCATCCGCGGCCTGCGCACCGCGGTCCGCAACCCCCAGGTGCTCGACGACCAGCTCACCGCGATCGCCCAGGCGACCGCGGCGGAGGACGCCGACGTGTGGGTCATGGCGCCGATGGTCTCGACCCCGGCCGAGACCCGCACCTTCGTCGAGCGCTGCGCCGCCCACGGCATCTCGACCGCCGGCGTGATGGTCGAGGTGCCGAGCGCCGCGCTCCAGTCGGGGTCGATCCTCGCGCACGCCGCCTTCGCGAGCATCGGCACGAACGACCTCACCCAGTACGCGATGGCCGCCGACCGCATGCTCGGCGACCTCGCGGTGCTCTCGACACCCTGGCAGCCCGCTGTCCTCCAGCTCGTCGCCGCGACCTGCGACGGCGGCACGGCGCACGGCAAGCCCGTGGGCGTCTGCGGAGAGGCCGCCGCCGACCCGGCCCTCGCCCCGGTCCTCGTGGGGCTCGGCGTCGCGACCCTCTCCATGACGGCCCGCGCCCTGCCTGACGTCGCGGCCGTCCTCGCCACCGTGACCCTCGACGAGTGTCGGCAGCTCGCGCGCACCGCGCTCGCCGCCGACGGTCCCGAGGAGGCCCGCGACGCCGTGCGCGCCGAGCTCGGCATCCTCGTCGACCTCGGGCTGTAGGTTCGCCCGGTCGAGCCCCACCGAGGTGCCGGTCGCCCGCGATACCCTCGATCGAGGCGCCCTGCCTGCGAGAACGAGGAGTCGACGATGCGACGGATGCCGCTGGTCGTCTCCGGGGTGCTCAGCCTCGGGCTGGCGTTCCTCGCCACGGCGTGCTCCGACCAGGCGGTGCCCGAGGGCGAGCGGACCGACCTCCCGACCCTGAGCGCGACGGAGACCGTCCCGGGCGCGTGGGACGACGTCGCGTTCGCGGGGTCCGCGCTCGCCCAGGCGCTCGACGGTCGGCCGGAGCATGCCTCGGTCGGGTTGGACGACACGGGTGGTGGGCTGGTCCTCTACTGGCACGGTGAGCCGCCGGCCGCCGAGCTCGCCGCGCTCGCGAGCACGTACCCGGACGTCAGCGTGGAGGTCCGGACGACCGACTACCTCCCGGGCGACCTGCGTGTGCTGGCGAGCGAGCTCCTGAGCGCGGAGCAGAGCGCGGGGGTCGGCATGGTGGCCGTGCGCAACGACGGGTCCGGGCTCGACGTCGGCGTGCACCCGGACCGCACCAGCGAGACGCCCGACGAGATCGCGACGCGGCTCACGGCATCCACCGGCGTTCCGGTCGCCGTCACCCCGGACGCGCCCGTGCCGGCCATGTGACCAGCGCTCGTGGGCTAGGCCCGCCCGGTCGCGCTGGGACCGAACGGCCCGCCTCCGGCGAAAGCGTGAGCGGCGAAGCGCTCGGCGATGCGGCGGTGCGTGTCCGCGTCCGGGTGCAGCACGTCCGGAAGCGGCAGCTCTTCCGTGTCGGTCTCGCCGTAGAGCTCGCGGCCGTCGAGGTAGAACAGAGCCTGATCGTCGGTGGCGCGCTGCGCGACGATCCGGGCGAGCTCGTCGCGGATCACGCCGAGCGTGAGCTTCCCGCCCGCGCGCTCCGCCGGGTCACCGGTGGCACGGAAGAGCAGCCGCCCGGTGGAGAAGTCCGGGACGCCCGGACCCGGTGTGTCCTCGTGGATCGGGCACAGGATCGACGACACCACGAGCAGCGGCGTGCTCGGGTGGCCCTCACGGATCGTGTCGAGGAAGCCGTGGACGGCGGACGTGAACGCGCGCAGGCGCATGACGTCGAGGTTGACGATGTTGATGCCGATCTTCACGCTCACGAGGTCGGCCGGGGTGTCCCGCATCGCTCGCGCCGTGAAAGCGTCGAGGAGGGCGCTGCCGCTGAATCCGAGATTGACGAGCTCGACGCCGCCGTGCGCGGCAGCGAGCGCCGGCCACGTCGCCGTGGGGCTCGCGGCGTTCGTGCCGTGGCTGATCGAGCTGCCGTGGTGCAGCCACACCGGGCGACCGCGGTCTCGTGCCGGCTCGACCGGAGCATCGGTCCGGAGAGCGACGAGCTCGGTGGTCTCGTTGTGGGGCAACCAGATCTCCACGTCCTTCGCGCCGTCGGGCAGGCCTGTGAACCGGGCAGTGCCGACAGGGCCGGGCTCGTGGGTCACGACGCCGGTCGTCATGTCGAGGGTGCGGGTCCGGCCACGGGGCACGCTCGCCTGGGCGACGAGGCTCCCGTCGACGAGGAGGTCGTACACCCCGGCCGGCAGCGGGGGAGCGCCCGCGTACACCTGCTTGGTGGGCAGCACGTCCAGCTCGACCGTCGTGGCTGCGGTGCGGAACGCGAGCCGAACGCCGGACGGCTGGGACTCGGCCATCGCCAGCTGGCCGTCGGTGTTCTGGCCACGCGCCCACGCCGGCAGGCGGTGCGGGAGCACGCCGTGCTCGGTGGGCTCCAGGTCGAGCGCTCCGTGCACGAGGGCGGCGGTGATCGGCGTGGCGCGCAGCGACGGGGTGCCGAGCGGCGTGGTCATGCTGTGGGCCAGGTGCGCAGCAGGGCGTCGAGCGCGTCGAGGATCCGCAGCCAGGACTCCTGTGCGGTGGGTGCACTGTGGCTGAAGCTCCCCGCGAGCTCGAGGCTGACGTAGCCGTGCACCACGCTCCCGAGCAGCCGGACGGCGTGCGTCTCGTCCGCCTCCGTCAACGTGTACTCCCGGAGCATCGCGCGGGTCATCTGCGAGTGCCGTGGGCCGGCGCTCGCGGCGGCGGTGGTGGGGTCCAGCGGGAGCCGCGCGGCGGCGTAGCGCCCGGGGTGCGCGACGGCGTAGTCGCGGTAGACGTCGGCGAACGCGGCCAGCGCCTGCTTGCCGGAGCGTCCTGCCAGCGCGGCGGCGAGGTTCTCGGCCAGCTCGTCGAGGGCGAGCAGAGCGATGAGCGTCTTGAGGTCGTCGGAGCTCTTGACGTGCGAGTAGAGGCTCGGGACGCTGACGTCGAAGCCCCGGGCGAGCGCCGTGACCGTGACCTTGTCGAAGCCCACCTCGTCGGCGAGATCTGCGCCGGCCCGAGCCAGCCGTTCTCTCGTGAGTCCTGCGCGCGCCATCATGAGCATCTCCTCGTCGTCCGGAACGACCGTAGCACATGACCTAATGTCCTTAGGCAAAAGCCAATGATGTATAGGGGAGGGTGCGCAGGCGGTGCCGGATGTGCCCCGCCGGGCCGGGGGTGGTCGTGGCCGCCCGTCCTGCTCAGTGCGGGGCGAGCCGCCCGACGAGGGACTGTGCCGCCGCAGTGACGAGGCTGCGGTCGTAGGTCACGACGAACTCGAACTCGCGCTCGCGGTCCGGCCCGGCGTCCCCGAGGTCGCGCGCCATGAGCGCCGCCGACTCGTGCGCGCCGAGCACCACGACGGTCCACTCGGACGCCAGCGGGTCCTGCGGGTCGAGAACACCACCGCGCACACCGGGCGCGGGAGACATCGGCATGTTGATGCCGAGGACGCCGACGAACGGCAGGTGGCGGCCCATCGCGACGTACCGTTCGGTCGTCGCCGGGCTGAAGAACCGGGAGTGCTCGAACGCCGCGAGCAGGAGCGGCGGCACCTGCGAGTGCATCGCCATGAGCTCGAGGGCGTGCGACTGTGCGAGGAGGAGGTGCTTCGGTGCGCGCCGGACGCGTCGCGCCCGGCCGAGGAGCTCGTACGGGGTGGCGCGCATGGCGGCGCCGTTGGGGGTGGCCCGGAACCGGGCGGGCTGCGAGGTGGACTCCTCGAACCGCCGCTCTCCGCGCCCCCAGTACCAGCCTTGGCCGAGGGTCGCGCCGAGGACGAGCGCGCGCGTGAGGTCGCGTGACGTCTCGATGCCCTCCGCCACGACCTCGGCACCGGACTCCTCGGCGTACGCCCGCACGGCACCGGCGACGGTCTGGGTGGCGACGTCGGTCGCGGAGCGCAGGAGGCGCAGGTCGAGCTTGACGACCTCGGGGCGCAGGAGCGGGATGAACGCGAGCGACTCAGGCTCGACCCCGACGTCGTCGAGAGCGATCGCGCAACCGACCTCTCGCAGGCGCTCGGCCCCGGCGAGCACGCCGGCGAGGTCGGCGGCCAGGGCGCGCTCGGTGATCTCGACGACCACCTGGACGTGCGGGGCGCGGTTCGCGATCGTCTCGAGGACGACCTCGAGGCGCTCGGTGAGCGTGGTGGGCTCGACGTTGACGAAGAGGGTGACGGGTCGACCGTTCGAGAGCGCGTTCGCGTCGGCCAGCGACGCCCGCAGCGAGGCCTGCTCGAGATCGGCGAGGAGGCCGCTGGCGCGCGCGGCGTCGAGCAGGACGATGGGGGAGGCCCAGCGGGTGTTGGCAGGACCTCGCAGCAGGGCCTCGTGCGCGAGCACCTCGCCGGTGTCGAGGTCGACGAAGGGTTGGTAGACGCAGTGGAGCTCACCCTCCGCGATGATCGTCGCGAGGGCGGACTCGGAGCGTCCCGGTGTCACGGGTGCGGGGGCGGAGGTCGCGGTGGGCACGTCTAGAGAATCGACCGCGGGGTGCCGCACCTGCGCGGTGGGTCCCGTTTTCACCCGGTGGTGGGACGAGGTCCGGGTCTCATCCTTCGGCGGCGATATACTCCGCCAGCGCGTCGAGGGAGGCCTGGGCGTCGGCGTCGTCGTTCTCGGTGGCGAGGACCACGTCGTCGCCCAGCGATGCTCCCAGGGTCATGACGGCGAGGATGCTGTTGCTCGCGACCGGGTCCTTGCCGTCCTTGCGGATGGTGACCGTCGCGGGCTGGGCGCCGGCGAGCTTGACGAAGAGGGCGGCGGGTCGGGCGTGCAGCCCTTCCGGGATCCCGACGGTGACATGACGCTCGAGCACAGCGACCTCCATAGGTCTACGACGACTGGTCTGGACCACCCTAGCGTGACGTCGGCGCCCGGTACATGGACAGAGGTCCCGAGTGTCGGATCCGTCTCGACCTATTGACTTTCGACATATTGGCATCGAACATCGATGCATGGATCAGATCTCGACCACCGCCGCCCGCACAGCACTGACCGTTCTCCTCCTGGGCTCGGTGCTCGCCCAGGCGCTCCTCCCACAGCTCGCGGCAGAGCTGGGCGGGGGAGACGACGAGGTTGCGCACCTCGTGATCCCCTATGCGGTAGCGGGGGTCGTCGCGATCGTCTGCGTCCAGGCCGCGCTCGTCGCCGTGTGGCAGCTCCTGACGCTGGTGAGCCGGGACGAGATCCTCACGGTCAGGTCCCTCCAGCGGGTGGACGCCCTCAGGGTGCTCCTGGGTCTCGGGGCGGCCGTCGCAGCGGGACCGATGGTCCACCTGCTCGGCGTCGTCGGGGTCGGCGGACCCGGTGTGGTCCTCGCGCTGGCGGCATGCCTCGTGTGCGGCGTCACGACCGTGCTGCTCCTGGGTGTCGCGCGCCAGGTGCTCGAGCGTGCCGTCGCGAACCACCGCGCGCTCGACGCGGTCGAGCGTCCGGGGGATCCCGCGGTCCGCCGCTAGTCCCGGCCGACCTTCGCGACCGTGAGCAAGATGACCGCGTCCTGCTGCGCCTCGAGCGCGTGACGCACCCGCGGCACGACGAGGAGCGCGCCCGTCGACCCCTCCCATGCGTCCGCACCGGCGGTCAGGACGACGCGTCCCTGCAGCACCTGCACCGTCGCCTCCCCGGGGCTCTCGTGCTCCTCCAGCCGGGTCCCCTGCGTCATCGCGATGAGGGTCTGGCGCAGGACGTGCTCGTGACCGCCGTAGACGGTCTGTGCACTCCGTCCGTTCGACGACCCGCGGGCCGTCTCGAGGGCGTTGCGACCGATTGCCGTGAGCGAGAACTTCTCCATGGCCCCACTCTCGCAGAGATCGGTGGGACGGCACCCGGGGGCGCGGGCCGACCTCCTAGTCGAGGAGCCCGATCCCGTACCCGAGGAACGCGAGGGCCCCGACGACCACGACGGCGCCGATGCCGCCGAGCCACGCCCACTGGGTCCACCGGGCCGGCGCACCCTCTCCGTGCCCCTGGACGGCGCTCACCGAGCTCTCCCCGGGAGGCGTCTCCCCGGGCTGGACGTTCCCGCTCGGGTCAGCGCCGGGCATCTGGGTGGGGTCCGGGTCGGGGTTGCGAGCTTCTGGGCTCATGGCTGTCCTTCGGCTCTGGGTGGTTCGGCTGCCACGTCCTGACGGCTCGTTCTCACCCTAGGCTCGCCCCAGGAGCCCGCAAGCGGGGAGAGAGGCGTCAGCCGAGCGGCGGGGTCGAGTCGCGGAGGATGACCTCGCCGTCGACCGGGACGATGCGCGGCTCGTCCTTCGCCGGTGCGAGGGCGAGCTCGGTGACGATCGCGCCCATGTCGGCGAGGGGCAGCCGGATGGTCGTGAGCGACGGCGTGATGTCGCGCAGCGTGAGGATGTCGTCGAAGCCGGCGATGGCGACGTCGCCGGGGACGCTCAGCCCGCCCGCGCGGGCGGCGGCCATGGCGCCGACCGCCATGACGTCGTTGACGGCGAAGACGAGCTCGACGTCGGCCAGCGCCCCGGTGGCCACGAGCTCGGTCATCCCGTCGTAGCCGCCGTCGCGGGTGAACGGCCCCCGGAGCACCAGCTCGGGGGCGACCGGTGCGCCGAGAACCTCGAGCGCGTCCCGGAAGCCCTCGAAGCGGTCTCGGGCGGTGAGGTGGCCTTCCGGTCCGGCGAGCACGGCGAAGCGGCGGTACCCGAGGCCGTGCAGGCGGCGCGCGAGCTCGCTCGTGCTCGTGCGGTTCTCGATGGTCACGGTGTCGACGCCGAGCAGCGGCTGGCCGATGACGGCGACCCCGCCACCCCGGGACCGGTACTCGGCGAGCGCGTCCGCAAGCTTGCGGTTCGCCGCGTCGTCGTCGAACCGGCCGCCGGCGACGATGATCGCGCGGGCGCGCTGGCGCTGCATGAGCTCGACGAACGCGAGCTCGCGGACCGTGTCACGGTCGGTGCTCGCGAGGGTCACGACGAGACCGGCACGCTCGGCAGCGCTGGTCACGCCGGACGCGATCGTCGAGAAGTAGGGGTCGGCGATGTCGTGGACGATGAGGCCGAGGGCAGTGGTGCGGCCGCGCGCCATCGCCTGGGCGTTCGCGTCGGGGGAGTAGCGCAGCCGCTCGGCTGCGGCGAGGACGCGCTCCCGCAGGTCGGAGCGCACGGTCCGGTTGGCGCTGCCGTTGATCGCTCGCGACGCCGTCGCGAGCGACACACCTGCTTCACGTGCGACGTCGCTGAGGGTCACGGTCATGACCCTCATCCTAGGGGCGACTCAGGCGGCGACGAGAGGACCTGCGATCGCGAGCGCTGCGCGGGCAGCGGCGTCGAAGAGCCAGCGCTCGGGGTCGGCCTGCGCGGCCTCGGGGGAGCCGGCGATCGCGTTGAGCTCGCAGTGCCACGTGCCGCGGTCGTCGAGGAGGTGGGAGTCGGTGATCGCCGCCGCGACGATCGCCGTGCGCAGGTGGTCGCGCAGGGTGCCGGTCGCGGCAAGACCGAGCGCCTCGCCGGCCGCCGTGCGGACGAGGCTCGTCGCGTCGAAGAGTCGTTCTCCGGTGAGGAGCACGTCGGCCCCGGCGAGCAGGCCGGTGAGCCCGAGGAGCTGAGCGACGTATTCGGGACCGGGCACGATCCTGGCCTTCCACGCGACCGTGAAGCCGTAGGCGGCTCCGCCGGCAGCGCCGGAGCCGGGGGCGTCCGGTGCTCCACCGAGAACTCCGGCGAAGCGGGACAGGCCGTACTCCAGCCGCGCGACGTCCTCGGGGGACGCGCCCTTGTGGGGGGCGAAGGAGCTCGCGGCGCCGCGCAGGCCGAGGAGCGGGTTGTCGACGTCGGTGAGGAGGGTGACGCCACCGAGGGGCGCGGGGCGCAGGTCGGTCATGTCGGCGAACATGAGGTGGGACAGGGCGCCGCCGCCGTCCTCGAGCCGCTCGCCGGTCTCGTCGAGGAGGTGCAGGCCGAGGGCCGCGAGGGCACCGGCGCCGCCGTCGGTGGATGCCGAGCCGCCGAGGGAGATGACGAGGGACGTCGCTCCGGCGTCTAGAGCGGACGCGATGACCTGGCCGAGGCCTCGGGTCGAGGCGCGCAGGGCGTCCGGCTCGACCATGAGCGAGAGGCCCGCGACCTGGGCGAGGTCGACCACGGCCGACCCGTCGGGGAGCGCGAGCCAGCGGCCGGTGACGGGTCGTCCGTCCGGACCGCTGCACCCGGGGACGTCGTGGAAGGTGGCGCCGGGGACGGCGCGGGCGATGACGTCGAGCGTCCCGACGCCGCCGTTCGCCATCGGTGCCGCGAGGAGCTCGTCGGTCGGCCGTACCGAGGCCCAGCCGCGTGCCAGTGCGTCGGCGGCGCGCAGCGCGTCCAACGTTCCGGTGAACGCGTCGGGGGCGATGACGATGCGCATGCGGTGTGCTCCTCGCGCTCTGACCGGGGCTTCACCCCATGACATCAGTCTTTGTCGGCAGGGCACAGGCGATCATGAGCGTTTGGTCGCGGTATCTTATGGAACGTCCGTCTGTTTTCACCCGCTGCGGACGGGATTGTTCACATACCGCCGGTAAAGTGAGGTTCACATACCGCCGGTAAAGTCAGCCTGTCGCCAGGCCTCGTACACGACGATCGACGCGCTCGACGTGAGGTTGAGCGACCGCCGGCTCGGGAGCATCGGGATCTTCACCTCGTCCGTGATCCGCTCGTGGTGGAGGACGGCGTCGTCGAGACCGGTCGGCTCGGGACCGAAGAGCAGGATGTCCGTCGGCTCGTACGCGATGTCCGTGTAGCGCGTCGTCGCCTTCGTCGTGAAGGCGAAGACGCGCGCCCCCGGGCGGCTCGCGAGCAGGTCCTCGAGGTCGGGGTGCACGACGACGTGGGCGAGGTCGTGATAGTCCAGCCCGGCCCGGCGGAGCTTGGGCTCCGAGAGGTCGAAGCCCAGCGGCTCCACGAGGTGCAGCGGCGCCCCGGTCACGGCCGCGAGCCGGATGGCGTTCCCCGTGTTCTGAGGGATCCGCGGCTCGTGGAACGCGATCATCGGCAGCGTGGCGGCCGGCGGTTCGGTGCTGTCGGGTGCGGGGGTGTCGATCGGTGCGTCAGTCACCGGTGCATTGTCCCCCGCGGCTACGCCGCGACGTCCGCCGTCGTCGCGCGGTGGACCCGGCTCCGCCACGTCAGGAGCGTCGCACCGACCGCTGCCGCAGCGACGGAACCGACGAGCACGGCCGCCTTGACCGCCTCCCCGTTCACCGTCCCGGCCTCGAACGACAGCTCTCCGATGAGGAGGGACACGGTGAAGCCGACACCGCCCACGCACGCGACGGCGAGCAGGTCGAGCCAGCGCAGCGACGCGTCGAGAGACGCCTTCGTGAACGACACGAGCAACCACGTCGCGAGAAGGATGCCCGCGGGCTTGCCGACGACGAGCCCGAGGAACACGCCCTGCGCGGTCGGGTTGCTCGCCGCGTCCGCGAGGGCGGACGGGCTCATGACGACGCCCGCGGCGAAGAGAGCGAACACCGGGACGGCGAAACCCGCGGACACGGGGCGCCAGATGTGCTCGTAGCGCTCGGCGATGCTCTGCTCCTCTCCGGACCGCGCCAGGGCGGGGACGGCGAAGCCGAGGAGCACGCCGGCGATCGTCGCGTGGATGCCCGACGCGTGCATGAGACCCCAGGCGACGACGGCGAGCGGGACGAGCAGCCACGGCGAGCCGCCGCCGTGACGGCGGGCGACGACGCCGAACACGACGATCGTGGCGAGGGCCGCGCCCAGCCAGAGGAGGCTCGTGCCCGCCGTGTAGAAGATCGCGATGACGACGATGCCCAGGAGGTCGTCGACGACCGCGAGAGTGAGGAGGAACGCGCGCAGTGCCGTCGGCAGGCCCTTGCCGAACACGGTGAGGACCGCGACCGCGAACGCGATGTCGGTGGCGACCGGCACCGCCCAGCCGTTCGTGTCGCCCTGGGTGCTGAGCGTGTTGATGACGGTGTAGAGGACCGCCGGGACGGCCATGCCGCCGACCGCGGCGAGGATCGGGACGATCGCGGTCGCCGGCCGACGGAGCTCGCCGTCGACCATCTCCCGCTTGAGCTCGAGGCCGACGACGAAGAAGAAGATCGCCAGCAGACCGTCCGTCGCCCACTGCGCGACCGTCAGGTCGAGGTGCAGTGCCGCGGGCCCGAAGGTCAGGGCGCTCAGCTCACGGTACGACTCGCTGAAGGGCGAGTTCGCCCAGACGAGCGCCACCACCGCCCCCACGAGCAGCAGGACCGCCCCCGTGTTCTCGGCCCTGAGGTTGTCCGTGAAGTTCCGCAGCCCACCGGGCGTCAGTCCGCCGAGGATGTTCTTGGAGGAGGTGCTCATCAGGGTCCTTCAGGTGTCTCGTGCCGGGTCTGGTTCTCGATGAACGCCTGGACGACGGCCGTGTCCTGGTCGCCGAGGCCGGCTGCGGTGAGGTCGGTGAAGATCGTGCGCAACGTGTCGAGCTGGGGTGTGGCGGTGCCGGTGCGCTCCGCCTCGTCGGTCGCGAACGTCAGGTCCTTGACCATGAAGCGGGCGGCGCCCGACGGGCTGTGGTCGTGCTCGGCGAAGCGCTTCTTCTTCACGTCGAGTATCCGGCTGCCGGCGAAGCCTAGCCCCAGCAGGTCGAGGAGCGCAGCCACGTCGAGCCCCGCGCGCTCGGCGAGGACGCTCGCCTCGCCGAGCGCCACGACGGTCGCGGCCACGATCATCTGGTTGCAGGCCTTGGCGATCTGCCCGGCTCCCAGGGGTCCGAGATGGACGCTCACCCCGGTCGGTGCGAGGACGTCGCACGCGATCGCCGCGTCGGCGCTCTCCCCGCCGACCATCACGGAGAGCCTGCCCTCGCGGGCACCCTCCTCCCCGCCGCTCACCGGAGCGTCGACGAGGCGCGCGAGACCACCGGTGCGCTCGCGGACCTCTGCGTCGAGGGTGCGGACGCCCTCGGGCGAGACGGTGGAGCAGATGACGACGAGGGTGGGGGACCGGACGCCCGCGAGCAGCCCCTGCGGACCGTCGAGCAGTGCCCGCACGTCAGGCAGGTCGGGGAGCATGAGCACGATCACGTCGCTGGCCTCGGCGACCGAGCGCGCGCTCTCGTGCCACACGGCGCCGCGCGCGACGAGCGGCTGCGCGGACCCGGGCCGGCGTGCCGTGACGTGCAGCCGGGCGCCGGCCGGGAGTGCTTCGAGCAGGTGACCCGCCATGGGGGCACCCATGACGCCCAGACCGATGAAGCCACGCTGGAGCGGGGCGCAGTGAGCCCGGTCGGCCGGCTCTGCCGGCCTGACGTCCGGGCTGCAGCCGGGGGTGCCGTCGGCGTTCATCGGACGGCGGGTGCGTCGAGCGCGAGGCCGAGGCTCGCGCGTGCGATGGCGAGCCGCGTCCGGACGTCCGCGCCGGAGCGCGGCGCCGAGACCTTCGCGCCGACGTACAGGGGCTGGTCCTGGTGCGGGTGCTCGCCGGCTGCGGCGAGCGTCGCGCTCGTCGTGGCCTGAGTGAGCAGGGAGCCGGACGAGGCCGCGAGCGCCGGGTCCGGTGAGTGGGCGGGGATGTGCGCGTCTCGCCAGGGGGCGCCCCACGGGGTCTCGACGTCGGACGCTCCGGAGAAGATCACGGCGCGCAGGCGGCCTGCGTCGGCGGCGGCCCGGGTGTGCTCGACCGGGGTCGTGGCCGAGCGTCCCTCGATCGCCGAGCGACCCCAGTTGATGCCGATGCCGACGGACCGGGGCAGGTCCCGGACGATGGCGAGCTCGTCGTCGAGGGTGAAGAAGCCCTTTGCCGCGGCCTGGCCGGGGACGGCAGCGTCGCAGTGCTCGACGAGCACCTGTGCGCCGGCGAGGTCCCACGCGAGGATCTCCTCGAAGGACCGGGCGAGGGCGTCGAGCGAGCCGAGGTCCGGGCCGGGCGCAGTGTGCACCTCGATCGCGGTGATGCGCGGACGCCCGGAGGCGTCCGCGAGGGAGTGGGCGAGGTCGCGGACCGCAGCGACGTCGGCGACGGCCCTGCGACGTGCGTCGTCGTCGGTGGACGCGAGCCCGTAGGCAGGCAGCGTGGCCAGGTGCGTCATGACGCGCGGGATGCAGGTGACCACCAGGTCCCAGCGAGGCTGGACGTGGCGGGTGATCCAGGGGAGCTCGATGCGCGGTGAGCCGGTCGGGAGCAGGGGGAGCTCGAGGGCGTCGATGCGGTGGCCCCCGGCTGTCGTCAGCTCGGCGAGGCCCTCGTAGAACGCCGCCTCTGCTCGCCCGGCGTCCTCGTCGGGCGAGGGGCTGAGCGCGTAGGCGCCGAGCGTGGCGCGTGGCGTTGCGGCGGTCGACGTCGTCGTCATGGTTCCTCCGGTGCTCTGTTGGGCCCGCTGCTCCGAGTGTCACGGATCAGCGTCGATCGGGTGTTCTCCGTGCTGCAGGGTTGACCCGGAGCACGGGATAACGTTAACTCAGTTCCACACAACGGAACACAGTTCCATATTTTTCAACCGACAGAGATGTCGGTACCGCCGGACTACGAGGTTCGGTGACCAGGAGTCGGCTCGACGAAGACGACGACTCAGCTCACCTGCGTGAGCCGAACGAAGGAGTGACACATGAAGCGGAACAAGGCCGTTTCGATTCTCGCGGTGGGATGCGTCTCGACGCTGGCGATGTCCCTCGCTGCTTGCAGCTCGGACGACAGCGCGGGCGGCGGAGGTACGACCACGTTCAAGATCGCCTTCAACCAGACCGAGACCCACCCCCAGTACCTGGCCCTCGAGGCCATGGCCGAGCGGATCAACGAGGAGACGGACGGCCGCTACGACCTCGAGATCTTCCCCAACGAGACCCTCGGCAGCCAGAAGGACACCATCGAGCTCGTCCAGGCCGGCTCGATCGACTTCTCCATGGTCGCCGGCTCGCTCCTCGAGAACTTCAACCCCGACTTCGTGGTCTTCAACCTGCCCTACACGTTCGACAGCCAGGAGCACCAGCGCACCACGGTGAACGACCCGGAGATCACAGGCGACCTCTTCGCCTCGATCGAGGACAAGGACATCTCCGTCCTCGCCGGGTTCCACGGCGGCGTCCGCAGCGTCTACAACTCCGAGAAGCCCATCAACACGCCCGAGGACCTCAAGGGCATGAAGATCCGCGTCATCGAGTCAGACACCAACCTCTCGATGATGGAAGCCATGGGCGGCTCCGGCACCCCGATGGGCCAGGGCGAGGTCTACACCGCCATCCAGTCCGGTGTCCTCAACGGCGCCGAGAACAACGAGTCCATCTACGCGAACCTCAAGCACGCCGAGATCGCGAAGTACTACTCCTACACGCGCCACCTCATGTTCCCCGACTACCTCATCGTCAACCCCGAGACGATGGCCGACCTCTCCGAGGAGGACCGCGCGGTCTTCACCGAGGCGATCACCGCCGCCATCGACGAGGAGGCCGAGCTCTGGACCGCCGAGGTCACCAAGAGCACGGAGACGGCCGAGGCCGCCGGCGCCGAGTTCAACGAGGTCGATGCCGACGCGTTCCGCGAAGCCCTCGAGCCCCTCGTCGACGAGAAGCTCACGAACGACGTCACCCAGGGCATCTACGACAAGGTCCGCGCCGCGGCTGAGTGACCGATCGACACCCGAAGAGGTCCAGTCTCATGAAAACAGTCAAGTCAGTCCTCGACAGCGCCCTCGCATGGTTCTGCGTGGTGCTGTTCGCGGTGCTCGTCGTCGTCGTCGCATGGCAGGTGTTCTCCCGTCAGGTGCTCGACAGCCCGAGCGGTTGGTCCGAGGAGCTCGCGAAGTACGTCTTCATCTGGCTGGGCCTCTTCGGGTCCGCCCTGGTGTTCGGCGAACGTGGCCACATCCTCGTCGACTTCGCCGTCAACAAGCTCCCCGCTCGCGTGCAGTGGGTCGTCGCGATCCTCATGCAGCTCGTGATCCTCGCGTTCGCCGCACTCGTCCTCGTGTACGGCGGCTGGAGCGTCGCCCAGCTCTCGTGGGACCAGTCGCTCGCCGGCCTGCCCGTGAGCGTCGGCCCGCTCTACCTCGCACTGCCCATCTCGGGCGTGCTCACCTGCTTCTACACCATCTACCACCTGGTTGCGATCCTCGTCGGCGCTGAGAGCGCTGTCGAGGAACCCGAGCCGGACGTCCTTTAAGGAGGGGGCGCACTCATGGACGTCGCAACTCTCGCAGCAGTCATCCTCGTGGTCGGAGTCTTCGGGCTCCTTCTCCTCGGAGCCCCCATCAGCGTGGCGGTCGGTCTGTCCTCCGGCCTCGCCATGGTCTCCGCTCTCGGTTTCGAGAACGGGATGCTCACCTCGGCCCAGCAGATGTTCCGAGGCATCAACTCGTTCTCCCTGCTCGCCATCCCGTTCTTCGTCCTCGCGGGCGTGATCATGAACAACGGCGGCATAGCACTACGGCTCATCAACGCGGCCAAGGTGCTCGTCGGGCGGATGCCGGGCTCGCTCGCCCAGACGAACGTCGCAGCCAACGCGCTGTTCGGTGCAGTCAGCGGCTCCGCGGTCGCCGCCGTCGCGGCAGTCGGATCGACCATGGCCCCGCTCCAGGCGAAGGAGGGCTACGACCGCAACTTCGCGGCCGCGACCAACATCGCGTCCGCACCGGCCGGCATGCTCATCCCACCGAGCAACCTCATGATCGTCTACTCCCTCGTGTCCAGCACCTCGATCGCGGCACTCTTCGTCGCCGGGTACATCCCCGGGATCCTCTGGGCCGGCGCCTGCATGGTGATCGTCTACCTCTACGCACGCAAGCGCCCCGAGCTGAAGATCACGGAGATGCCCTCCTGGGGTGCCCGCGCCAAGATCCTGCTCGACGCGCTCCCTGCGCTCGCGCTCATCGTCATCGTCATCGGCGGCATCCTCCTCGGATACTTCACGCCGACCGAAGCGTCGTGCATCGCGGTCGTCTACTCGCTCGTGCTGTCGTTCGTCTACCGCACCGTGAAGATCGGGGACCTCAAGCCGATCTTCCTCGACTCGGCCCGCACCACGGCGATCGTCATGTTCCTCATCGGCGTCTCGTCGATCATGTCGTGGGTCATGTCGTTCGCGAAGATCCCCGGGATGGTCGCCGACGCGATGTTCGCGGTCAGCGACAACCCGACGGTCGTCCTCCTTCTCATCGCGGTCGTCATGCTCGTCGTCGGGTGCTTCATGGACCCGACGCCGGCCGTGCTGATCTTCGCGCCGATCTTCCTGCCGATCGTCATGAGCTTCGGGGTGGACCCCGTCCACTTCGGGATCGTCATGGTCTTCAACCTCTGCATCGGCACGATCACCCCTCCCGTCGGTCCAGTCCTGTTCGTCGGGGCGAAGGTCGCGAAGCTGCGCATCGAAGAGGTCGTCCGGCAGCTGGTGCCGTTCTTCGTCGCGCTCGTCGTGATGTTCCTCTTCGTCCTCTTCGTGCCAGAGCTCTCGCTGTGGCTGCCCGGGGTCCTCGACCTGCACCAGCCCTGACCCGTCCCTCGCCCGGGCCTGCCGCCTGCACCACGCGCCCGGCCCGGACACCCCTCATCAGCACTCCAGAACCACACGAAAGGACCCTCATGGAACAGCGGTACGCCACGAGCCCCGAGCACGTCCCCGGGATGGACACTGCGGAGCTCCGCAGGCGCTATCTCGTCCAGGACCTCTTCGTCGACGACGAGGTCAACGCGGTGTACACGCACCACGACCGCGTCGTCCTCGTCGGCGTCAGGCCCGTCACCGGCCCGCTGACACTGCCGACGTTCCCCGAGATCCGCAGCGAGTTCTTCCTCGAGCACCGCGAGGCCGGGATCGTCAACGTCGGAGGGGCCGGGACAGTGACCGTCGACGGCACCGTCCACACCCTCACCACGGGCTCCTGCCTGTACGTGGGTCGCGGTGCGCAGGACGTCGTCCTCGCATCGAGCGACCCGGCCGGCGACGCAGGGCCCGCAGCGTTCTACCTGGTCTCCGCGCCCGCGCACACCGCCTACCCGACGACCCTCGTCGAGGCCGGCCAGGGGAACATCCGCGAGCTGGGCGACGCGCTGACGTCGAACCGCCGCACCCTCAACCAGTACATCCACGAGAACGGCGTCAAGAGCTGCCAGATCGTCATGGGTGTCACCACGCTCCACCCGGGAAGCATGTGGAACACGATGCCGGCCCACACGCACGACCGCCGGATGGAGGCCTACCTCTACTTCGACCTCCCCGCCGACGCGAGGATCATCCACATCCTGGGCGAGCCGACCGAGACGCGACACCTCGTCGTCGGGAACCGGGAAGCCATCATCTCGCCGAGCTGGTCCGTGCACTCCGGCGTCGGATCCGCCAGCTACTCGTTCGTGTGGGCGATGGCCGGGGAGAATCAGTCCTTCGACGACATGGATGGCTTCGCCATCGCAGACATGCGCTGACCACTGACGGTCTGCGCGGAACGGAACACGACGATGACCACGCAGACCAGTGGCAGCGGCACGACGAGCACGCCCACGACGAGCGGACGGGGCACGACGGTGGAGACCTCCGCCGTAGCCGCGGCCGGCGCGAGCGCGAAGACTCTCCTCGTCCTCGAGGCAGCCTTCACGCACTCCCGGTTCACCGACATCGTCGAGGCGACCGGGCTCGCCAAGGCGACCACCCACCGCATCCTCGCGACGCTCATCGACCGGCAGTTCATCGCGGTCGACGCGGACGGCGGGTACCTCCCTGGTCCCAAGATCCTGTCGCTCGCCGGCCGAGCGCTCGAACGCGTCGACGTGCGAGCGATCGCACAGCCCTTCGTGGACGCGCTCGTCGAGAAGGTCCACTGCACCGTCCACGTCGGGATCGCGAACGGCGACGAGATCCTCTACCTCGTCCGGACCGACTCCGACAAGCCCTACCAGATGCCGTCGAGGGTGGGGCACTCGATCCCCATGCACTCCTCGGGCATCGGCAAGGCGATCCTCTCGACGTACTCGGACGACGCGCTCGAGCGGTTCGTCGCCCGGGCCGGTCTGCCGCGTCGCACGGAGCGCACCATCACGACGATCGAGGCGCTGCGCGCCGAGCTCGACGACGTCCGCAGGCTCGGCTACGCGTGCGACCGCGAGGAGAACGTCCCCGGGGTCGCGTGCGTCGCCGCACCGATCAGCGACCACACCGGCACCGTCCGGTACGGCCTGAGCATCTCGACCATCACGCTCGAGCACACCGAAGACCAGATCGAAGCCATGCACGGCGACGCGATCGCTTCCGCGAACGCGATCTCCGCAGCACTGGGGTACAACCCGCACTGACGCCCGGCGCACCGCCGGGCGCACACAGGAAAGAGCAAGCAGCCATGTCGACGAACGTCATCAGCCCCGCCAGCTTCACAGAGAGCCTCTTCAGCCTGGAAGGGCGCCTCGCCGTCGTGACCGGAGCCAACCAGGGCATCGGCCTCGCGATCGCGGGCACGCTCGCCAGCGCGGGAGCGGACATCATCGGCGTCAGCTACGCGATGCCGGAGGGGGAGAGCGAGGTGCGCACCGCCGTCGAGGCAGCCGGGCGGACCTTCACCGCGATCCAGACCGACTTCTCCGACCGGGCCGCCGTCGCCGAGCTCGCCGCGGACCTCTCCGCCCGCCCGGTGGACATCCTCGTCAACAATGGTGGCACCATCAAGCGCACCCCGGCCGCCCAGCACTCCGACGAGGACTTCGACTACGTCATGGACGTCAACCTGCGCACCGCGTGGGTCCTCTCCCGCGAGGTCGGCCGCTCGATGATCGAGCGAGGCCACGGCAAGATCGTCAACACCGCCTCCATGCTCTCCTTCCAGGGTGGCATCAACGTCCCCGGGTACACCGCCTCGAAGTCCGCGGTCGCCGGCCTGACGAAGGCGCTCGCGAACGAGTGGGCCGCAGCAGGGCTCAACGTCAACGCGGTCGCCCCCGGCTATGTCGCCACGGCGAACACCGAGGCCATCCGCGGCGACGCAGAGCGCAGCGAGTCGATCCTCGCGCGCATCCCCGCCGGCCGGTGGGCCCTGGCGTCCGACATCGCGGGTGCGGTGCTCTTCCTGTCCTCGCCCGCCGCCGACTACGTCAACGGTGCGATCCTGCCCGTCGACGGCGGCTGGCTCGCGCGCTGACGACCGACCTCCCCACGACCGCCGACCACCGAGAGGTCCTCCCCATGCGCATCACCATCACCGACTGCGACCACGACTCGTTCGCCGACGAGATCGCGGTCACGGACGCGGCAGGCGCCGAGCTCGTCGTCGCCCAGTCCCGCAGCGCCGCCGAGATCATCGCGAGCTGTGCGGGCGCCGACGGCATCCTCGTCCAGTACGCGTCCATCACGGCGGAGGTGATGGACGGGCTGCCCGACCTCAAGGTGGTCGGCCGCTACGGCGTCGGCGTCGACTCGGTCGACATCCCGGCGGCCACAGCCCGCGGCATCGCCGTGTGCAACGTGCCGGACTACGGCACCGAGGCCGTCTCGGACCACGCGCTCGGTCTGACCCTCGCGGTCGCCCGCGGCATCCCGCGGCTCGACCGTGGCGTGCGGGCCGGCAGCTTCGACCTCGCGGTCGTGCGCCCGCTCTACCAGACCGGGGCGCGGGTGTTCGGTGTCATCGGCGTCGGGCTCATCGGCACGGCGACCGCCCGCAAGGCGGCCGGCCTCGGCTACGAGGTCATCGGGTACGACGTCCGCGCCGAGCCCGGCGCCGAGACCTTCCACGGCGTGCGCTCGGTGAGCCTCGTCGAGCTGCTCGAACGGTCCCAGGTCGTGTCCATGCACACACCGCTCACCGACGAGACGCGCGGCATGATCGGCGCCACAGAGCTCGCAGCAATGCGGTCGGACGCGATCATCGTCAACACGAGCCGCGGGGGAGTCATCGACACCGAGGCGCTGGTCGACGCGCTGCGCGCAGGCACGATCGCAGGCGCGGGCATCGACGTCCACGAGACCGAGCCCGTCCCGACCGACCACCCCCTCCTCGACCTCGACAACGTCGTCCTCACGCCGCACCTCGCCTGGTACTCCGAGGAGTCCTACACCGAGCTCAAGCGCCGCACGGTGGAGAACGTCGTCGAGGTCTGCGCGGGGCGCGCGCCCCGCAACATCGTCAACCCCGAGGTCCTCGGGGCACCCGGGCGCAACAGCGCGTGCGCCACCCTCGCCACCAGCACAGGAGCATGAGATGACCACGATGAAGGCGGCGGTCTGGACCGCGACGGACACCATCTCGATCGACGACGTACCGCTCCCGGTCGTCCCCGACGGATGGGCGCTCGTCAAGGTCGCCTACAACGGCATCTGCGGTACCGACCTGTCGATCTACCACGGCAAGCACCCACGGGCCGCGCACGGTCTCATCCCCGGCCACGAGATCTCCGGCTGGATCGAAACGCCGGGAGCGACCGGCCTCGAGGTCGGTACCCTCGTCGTCGTCGAGCCGCTCATCTCGTGCGGCACGTGCTTGTCCTGCACGAGCGGCAACGCCCACGTGTGCAGCCGGCTCGGCCTCTACGGCATCGACACCCCGGGGGGGATGGCACCCTACGTCGCGCTGCCCCCCGAGGTCCTCCACGCCGTGCCCACAGGCGTCGACGCCCGCACGGCCGCGCTCGCCGAGCCGCTCGCCGTCGCAGTGCACGCCGTCGCACGGTCCGGCATGCAGCCCGGCGACACCGTCGCCGTCTTCGGTGCCGGCCCCATCGGGATCCTCACCGCCCTCGTCGCCCGCCACGAGGGCGCGGGCACCGTGGTCATCACCGAGCCGAGCCCGTGGCGCCGCTCCGTCGCCGAGGAGCTCGGGTTCACCGTGGTCCCCGAGGGCTCGACGATGACGTCCGTGCTCGCCGACCTCACCGGCGGCGAGGGTGCGGACACGACCTTCGACTCCGCCGCCCACCCGTCGGTCGCCGGCGAGCTCACCGCCGCCACCCGCGTCCTGGGGCGCATCGTCATCGTCGGCGTCTACAAGCAGCCCACGCCCCTCGACCTCCAGGCCGTGTGCTTCAAGGAGCAGTCGATGGTGGGCGTGCGCGTCTACACGACGCCCGACGTCACGCGGGCCATCGAGCTCATCGCCTCCGGTGCTCTCGACCTGGACACGTTCCCCACCAAGGCCTTCATGGTCGACGACGCCGTCGCAGCGTTCGCGGCCGCCACCACCGGACAGGACTGCCTCAAGGTCCTCGTCACCCCCCTCGACGGACAGGCAGACGCATGAGCAACGCATTCGACCTCACCGGACGGACGGCGGCCGTCACCGGCGGCGGTCGCGGACTCGGACAGGGAATCACCACGGCACTGCTCGAGGCAGGCGCGGACGTCGTCGTCTTCGGTCGCAGCGGCATCCCCGCCGAGCTCACGGCCCGTGCCGAGAGCCTCGGGCGCCAGGTGCACTTCTACGCCCTCGACCTCTCGAGCCCCGCGCAGATCGACTCCGTGGCCCGGGCGGTCCTCGCCGAGCACCAGGTCGACATCCTCGTGAACAACGCCGGTACGCAGGACCGCCACCCAGCCGTCGACTTCCCGCTCGACGCCTGGGACGAGGTCATCAACGTCAACCTCCGCGCCGTCTTCCAGCTCTGCCAGCTCTTCGGCCGGCCGATGCTCGAGCGCGGCGAGGGCAAGGTCATCAACCTCGCGTCGCTCCTCAGCTTCCAGGGCGGACTGACCGTCCCCGCGTACGCGGCGAGCAAGGGCGCGGTCGCGCAGCTCACGAAGGCGCTGTGCAACGAATGGTCCGGCAAGGGCGTCAACGTCAACGCCGTGGCCCCCGGGTACATGGCGACCGACATGAACGCGGCCCTGCTCGCCGACCCGGTGCGCCTCGAGCAGCTCTCCGTGCGCATCCCAGCAGGCCGTTGGGGCACACCGGAGGACATCGGCAACGTCGTCGTCTTCCTGGCTTCCCCCGCCGCGGCCTACGTGCACGGCCAGGTCCTGGCGGTCGACGGCGGCTGGCTCGCCCGTTGACCGTGCACGACGCACCTCAGGACTACGTCGTCGGGCTCTCGAGCGACATCGCCGCTCCCGACGGCTCGACGATCTTCGGGGACGTGGGACTCGAGCGGCTCACCGCTGCCGGGCTCCGGTGGGAGGTCATGCCGCCCCTCGCGGGCGACTCCCCGACGCCCGAGGAGATCGCCCCGTACGACGCGATCCTGTCCTTCGGGCACTGGTCCTTCTCCCGTGAGCTCGTCGCGGCCTCGCCCCGGCTCAAGCACGTGGCCCGGCACGGCGCCGGCCACGACGGGATCGACCTCGACGGACTCGCCGCGGAGGGCGTCACCGTCACCAACGCGCCCGACGGCGTCCGCCGGCCCCTCGCGCTCGCGGCCCTCACGCTCCTGCTCGCGCTCAGCCACAAGCTCGTCCAGAACCAGCGCCTCGCCACCGACGGTCGCTGGGACGCGCGCGGCGAGGAGCGCGGTCTGGGAGTGACGGGCCGGACCATCGGGATCATCGGCCTCGGCCAGGTAGGAGCCGACCTCGCGTGCCTCGTCGCACCGCTGGGTGTCACGCTCATCGCTCTCGACCGCCCCTCTGCGCGGCAACGGGCAGCCGAGCTCGGCGTGGAGCTCGTCTCCCTCGAGGAGCTCGCAGCCCGGTCCGACTACGTGGTCGTCACGGCGTCGCTCACCCCGTCGTCACGACACACGGTCGACGCCGCGTTCCTCGCACTCATGCGACCGGAGTCCTACATCATCAACGTCGCGCGCGGACCGCTCGTCGACCAGGCGGCGCTCACCCTCGCGCTGCAGGAGGGGCGGATCGCCGGCGCCGGCCTCGACGTCCTCGACGTCGAGCCGCCCGCGTCGGACGAGCCGCTCCTCCACATGGACAACGTCATCGTCACCCCGCACTCGCTGTGCTGGACCGCGGAGTTCGTCCGCGACGTCTCGACGAGCGTCATGGAGTCGCTCGTCGACGTCGCTCGCGGACGGCATCCCCAGCACGCCCTCAATCAGCCGGTGGCCCGCAGGCCCACCGCACACGTCCCGCCTCGCACACCAGGAGACCCCGCATGACAGACCTCATGACAGACCTCATGACAGACCTCACCGGACGCCGCGCCCTCGTCACCGGCGGTGGCACGGGCATCGGCAAGGAGATCGCGCTGCAGCTCGCGCGTGCAGGCGCCGACGTCGTCGTCACCTACCGCAGCCACGACGGTGCGGAGGTCGCCGCCGAGATCACCGGTCTCGGCCGCCGCGGTGCGGCGTTCGCCCTCGACGCGACCGACAGCGCGGCCGTGGACGAGGTCGTGGCACAGGCCGCCGAGGCGCTCGGTGGCGGCATCGACATCGTCGTCAACAACGCGGGAGGACTCGTCGGGCGCGTCCCGCTCGCAGAGATGACGGACGAGCACTGGCGCTCCGTCATCGACGTCAACCTCACCTCGGCCTTCTACGTCACCCGCGCTGCCCTGCGCGTCATGCCCGACGGCGGTCGCATCGTGACGATCGGCTCGCAGGCAGGTCAGAACGGCGGCGGCGCAGGAGCGGTCGCGTACGCGGCGTCGAAGTCCGCCGTCGAGGGCTTCACCCGCGGTCTGGCCAAGGAGCTCGGTTCGCGTGGCATCACCGTCAACGCGATCGCCCCGGGCTTCATCGCGGACACCCCGTTCCACGCGACCTTCACGCCGGAGGCCGGACAGAGGGCGGCAGTCGCCGGCACGCCGGTCGGTCGCGCCGGGTACCCGAGCGACGTCGCCGTCGCCACGCTCTTCCTCGTCTCCGAGCAGGCCTCCTTCCAGACGGGCACGCTCATGGACGTCAACGGTGGCAGCTGGTTCAGCTGACACGTCGCTCGCCGACGCGAGGGGCCGCTGGGTCAGGCGGGCCGGACGTCCGCCGCGGTCTGCGCCCACGCGCCGACGTCGCCCTTGGCGAGCGCCACGGCGAGCAGGTCCGGGAAGGCGTCCGGGGTGCAGGCGAACGCCGGGACACCGAGCGCTGCGAGGGCGGCGGCGTTCTCACGGTCGAAGGAGGGCGCACCGCTGTCGGACAGGGCGAGCAGGACGACGACCTGCACCCCGGCAGCGGTCATCGCTGCCACCCGGCGGAGCATCTCGTCGCGGACGCCGCCCTCGTAGAGGTCGCTGATGAGCACGAAGAGGCTGTCGGCGGGCCGGGTGATGAGGCTCTGGCTGTACGCGATGGCCCGGTTGATGTCGGTGCCGCCGCCCAGCTGTGTCCCGAAGAGGACGTCGACCGGGTCGGAGAGCTGCTCGGTGAGGTCGACGACCTCCGTGTCGAACACGACGACGGACGTCCGCAGCGACCGCATCGAGGCGAGCACCGACCCGAAGACCGAGGCGTAGACGACGGACTCCGCCATCGAGCCCGACTGGTCGATCGCGAGGACGACGTCGCGGGCGACGACGTTCTGCCGACGTGAGTAGCCGACGAGCCGCTCAGGGACGACGGTGCGGTGCTCGGGGAGGTAGTGCTTGAGGTTCGCGAGGATCGTCGCACCCCAGTCGATGTCCGCCGGACGGGGCCGGTGGGTGCGCGTCGACCGGTCGAGCGCCCCGGTCACCGCGGACCTCGTCGCGGCGGCGACGCGCTCCTCGACCTGCCGGACCACGGTCGCGACGACCTGCCGGGCCGTGGCGCGAGTGGTCTCGGGCATGACCCGGTTGAGGGAGAGGAGCGTCCCCACGAGGTGGACGTCCGGCTCGACGGCACCGAGGAGCTCCGGTTCCAGCAGGAGGTGCGTGAGGTTGAGCCGGTCGACGGCGTCGCGCTGCATGACCTGGACGACCGTGCTCGGGAAGTAGGTGCGGATGTCGCCCAGCCAGCGCGCGACGCGCGGGGCCGACCCGCCGAGACCGGCAGAGCGCGGTCCGCTGCCGGCCCGGCGACCTGCCGTGTCGTCGTCGTAGAGTGCGGCGAGCGCGCCGTCCATGCTGGCGTCCGCGCCGGTGAGCGTGCAGCCGGGGTCGCCCGCCTGGCCGAGCAGCAGCCGCCACCGTCGCAGCCGGCCGGCCTCGTCGAGAGGTGCGTCGTGGGCAGTCATGTCGCTCCCAGGATGAGGGCGACCGTCGCGAGGGCAGGCAGCACCTGCTCGTCGTCGAGGTCGAGGTCACGGAACGTCGTCGGGGTGGAGGAGGCGGCGCCCGGTCGCCGGCGGACGGCGTCGCCGACGGCGCGCCGCTCCGGAGCCACGAAGGTCCCGAAGGTCCGCCGGAGCAGGGGCAGGACGTCGATGAACGCGTCCTCGGCCAGGCCCGTGACCCACCCGTCGAGGAGCCCCAGCAGCTCGGGGTCGTTGACGAGGAGCAGCCCGCCGCCGTCGAGGAAGCCCTCGACCCAGGCGGCCTTCGTCGGGGTGGGCGTCCCCACGGAGAGCACCCGTCCGAGGCGCACGGACGCGTCCGCGGGGGAGATGGAGCCGACGTCTCGCAGGAGCCGTGCCGCTCGCCCGGACAGGATCCCCGAGACCGGGTGCGTCCCCTCCGCGCGGTCCGCGACGACGAGCAGGCTGCCCAGCCACAGGTCGCGGCCCGGACCGTCGGCGTCCCGCAGGAGGACCGCCTCGTGGACCGCGTCGAGGGACGTGCGCAGGGCGCGGGCGGCGTCGTCGTCGAGGTTCGTCGCGGCGGCGGGGAGCATGGCGCACAGGCGGACGAGGAGCGCGTCCGCGACCCGGGACAGCCCCGCGGTGTCCGTGCCCCGCACGTCCGTGTACCGCTCGGCGCGGACGAGCGGCGGCAGCGCGCCCGCCAGGTGGGTGATGTCCTCGTCGTGCGCGGCGCGCACGTCCAGCTGCGCGAGCAGCGGCCCCAGCGCGTCGGGCAGGTCCGCGAGCAGGCACTGCTCCACGAGGGCGGTGATCTGCGGCAACGTCCCGTGGGTCGCGGTGTCGACTGCTCGCGCGGTCGCGGCACCGGCCACCGTCGTGCCCCACAGGGACGCCTCGACCACGGCGACGGAGAGCTCCGGGCGCCACAGCACGGACCACGTCTCGCGGAAGGTACCCGTGCTCCGGGTGCGTGACGCGGTCGGCACCCCCCACCTGACGCCGAGGAGCGTGAGCCGGTGCAGGAGGCGGGACCGTCCGAGGTCGGTGGGCTTGCGCAGGTCGAGCTCGAGCGTCCGCTCGAGCGCCTCCTGAGGGAGGCGCAGGCGGCGGGACACGGCGCGCAGATCGGCGGCGAGGGGCACGGTCGGGACGCTGTCCGGGACGGCGCCGAGCGCCTCCCCGACGACGAGCCGACCGGTCACCAGCCCCAGCAGGGTGTCGTCACCGTCGCAGAGCACCGCCCGCGTCGCCTCCGTCACCTCCTCCAGGCCCGCGACGGGCCGGCCGCGCATCGACGCGAGCGCATCCGCGAGGCGCACCGCCTCGATGACGTGGGCGGAGGACACCGGGAGGTCCTTCTCCCGCAGGACGCGTGCGACCTTGACGAGCCATCGCGCGACGACGTCGTCCTCGCTGACGAACAGGTGGTGGTACCAGCCCGGCGAGGTGATCCCCGCGCCGTAGCCCGACGTGCGAGCGAGCCGGGAGGACGTCCACGGGACCCACGTGACCGAGGTGCTCCGGCGGGGCAGACCACGCAGCGTGCGGATGTCCCCCGCGGCCGGTGGGAGCCGACCGTCGAGCGCCGGGGCGTGCCACGCGCCGCAGACGACAGCGACGCGCTGCGCGCCGCTCTTGAGCGTCGCCCGCAGGGTCTGGCGCATGTGCGCCTCGCGGCGGTCCTCCCGCAGCTGCTCGACCTCGGGGAGCGGGGCCGCGGCAGCCCGCAGCTCCGCCATCGCCTCGGTGAGGACGGGGAACGGCGTGGGTGTGTCGCGTCGCGACTCCACGACGTCCTCCCACCACCGCTCGGGGTCCGTGTACCCGGCGGCGGCGGCCAGCGCCGCGACCGGGTCACGACGCAGGTCGACGGCCGAGTCGTCGGGGACGCCGGCGTCCTCCTCCTCGGGGTCGTCCTCGGGGCCGACCGTGGGAGATGGGGCGTCGACCGCTGCGGGCGGCTCCGCCGGTCCGGGGCCGTCGAGCTCCCGCTCGCCGAGGACCGCCGTCGTGGGCAGGTCGCAGAACCGCACCGGCACGCCGTTGTCGGCCGCCCAGCGCAGCGCCTGCCACTCGGGGGAGAACACGGCGAAGGGCCAGAACGCCGCGGACGCCGGAGCATCGGTCTCGTAGGCGAGCAGCGCCACCGGCGGGACCAGCCCCAGGTGGTCGCCGAGGGCGGCGAGCGGGTCGGCGTCCGACGGCCCCTCCACGAGCACCACGTCCGGGCGGAGCCGGTCGAGCGCCGCGAGGACCGCGCGCGCCGAGCCCGGCCCGTGGTGGCGCACGCCCATGACCTCGACCTGCGGCACCGCCGGCACCGGCGGGGGCGCCGACGCCTCCGGCGCAGCGGACGAGCCGTGCGGACCGGGTGCAGCGAGCACCTCGGTCATCCGCTGACCTCGCGGCACGCCCCGTAGAAGTCGTTCCAGCCGTCGCGCTCGCGGACGACGGCCTCGAGGTACTCGAACCAGACGGCCTTGTCCGCGACCGGGTCCTTGATGACGGAGCCGATGATCCCGGCGGCGATGTCTCCCGCGCGGAGCACGCCGTCGCCGAAGTGCGCTGCGAGGGCGAGACCGTTGGTCACCACGGAGATGGCTTCTGCGGTCGAGAGCGTGCCGGAGGGACTCTTGAGGCTCGTCCGTCCGTCGAGGGTGCGGCCGGACCGCAGCTCACGGAACACGGTCACGACGCGACGGATCTCCTCTGCCGCTGCCGGGACCTCGGGAAGCTCGAGCGCGCTGCCGAGCTGCTCGACGCGCCGGGTGACGATGTCGACCTCTTCCTGCTCGGTGGCCGGCAACGGCAGCACGACGGTGTTGAACCGTCGTCGGAGCGCCGAGGACAGCTCGTTGACGCCCCGGTCACGGTCGTTGGCGGTCGCGATGACGTTGAAGCCCTTCGCGGCCTGGACCTCGGTGCCGAGCTCGGGGACCGGTAGGGACTTCTCCGACAGGATGGTGATGAGGGCGTCCTGGACGTCGGACGGGATGCGCGTGAGCTCCTCCACGCGGGCGATCTTCGCGTCCCGCATCGCGGTGAGCACGGGGGAGGCCACGAGGGCCGCGGGGGTGGGGCCCTCCGCCAGCAGCCGGGCGTAGTTCCACCCGTAGCGGATGGCTTCCTCGGAGGTCCCGGAGGTCCCCTGGACGAGCAGCGTCGACTCCCCGCACACGGCGGCGGCGAGGTGCTCGCTCACCCACGTCTTCGCGGTGCCGGGGACACCGAGCAGGAGCAGGGCGCGGTCGGTCGCGAGCGTCGCGACGGCCACCTCCATGAGCCGGCGCGGGCCGACGTACTTCGGGGTGATGACCGTCCCGTCCGGCAGGACGCCGCCCAGGAGGTACGTGACGACCGCCCAGGGCGACATGGACCACGCCGGTGGGCGGGGGCGGTCGTCCAGGGCGGCGAGCGCACCGAGCTCGTCGGCGAACGCCTGCTCGGCGTGCGGGCGCAGCAGAGGCACGGCGGGGGTGATGGTCACTGGAGCTCCTCGATCATCTGGCGGCGGTACAGGAGGGTGTCGGCGAGCGTGAGGATCGTGCGGCGCCGGGGGTCGTCCGGGGGGAGACCGCCGGCGGCGGCACGGAGCCGCGACTCGGTGCCGGTGTCGGTGGGCAGGTCCCTCGACGCCTGGCGCGCGACTGCTGAGTGCTCGTGCGCGGGAGAGGGGCTCCCCGTGAGCCATCGCAGGACGGCGTCGACGACCGGTGCGGGCCACGGGCCGGCCACCGACGCCAGCGCGGAGCCGACGACTGCGTGCCGTCTGCCTGCGGCCGCCAGCGCGGCGGCTGGGTCGGCCGGCTGGTCGCCCAGGCGCTCGGCGGTGTCCGACGCGAGCGTCGTGACCACGAGGCCTACGCGCTCGGCCGGGGGCAGCAGCCGGAGGAGGTCGACGGAGAGCCCACCGGTGGTCGACGGCGCGAGCAGCCGCGCCCAGGTCGGGTCGGACTCTCGGACGGCTGCCCTGGCCCACCCGAGGTGCAGCACGTCGGCGAGGTCGTCGGCGACGGGGAGGGCGAGGAGCGCCTCGGGGGAGAGGCCGGTGGACTGGGTCCAGAGGTGCAGAGGTGTGGTCTCGACGAGGTGCCGGAGCAGCCAGGCGCGGTCGCCCGTGCCCCGCGGCGTCTCGAGCATGCCGGCCGGCCACGGGGTGGTGTCGCCCGCGTCCGGGAGGGTCACGACGATGCGTGGACCGGGTCGTCGTGCCATGAGGCTCGGACGTGGCGGGTGCTCCACCCGGACGCAGGCCAGTGCCCGAGCCGCCGCCTGCACCTGGAACCGGCCGCCCGGCACCCGCGCGAGCAGGTGGGTTGCGACCGCCCGCACGTCCTTGCGCCGGTCGGCGAGCGCGCGGTCGAGAACCTCCTCGTCCGGGAGATCGAGCCCCCTGGCGAGGGCCTCGACGAACGCGAGCCGGCTGTCCCCGTCCTGGCGGTTCCAGTCGAGGGCGAGGAGGGCAGCGCGCGCCGCGGCCGCGTCGGCCCGCCGCAGCGCGCCGAACCAGCGCTGCCGCTCGAGAGGGGTGCCGTGGGTCCAGGTGGTGTCCACGGACGAGCTGTCCACGGACGAGGTCTCCGGCGACGCCGTCTGCGTCGGCGCAGCCGCGTCGGCGCGGTCGAGCGTCCGTGCCCACCGGTCGCGGTGCGCTGCGAGCCAGCGTCCTCGCTCGCCGAGCACCGGGAGGACGGCGGTCCGGTGGGTGCGTCGCGCGGCCCAGTCGAGCAGCGCCGGGAGGCGGTCGGGTGGGACCCGCAGGCCTCGACGGCCCGCGGCGTCCAGCCACTGGTCGAGGAGTGCGTCGGCATCGTCCCGGGCGCCCGAGAGGAGGCCGTCGAGGCGCGCCGCCGCTGCGCGGGAGACGAGCGGCGCTGTCTCGAGGGGGGCACGGTCGAGGGCCGCGCGGTCACGGGCTGTGCCGTCGAGAGGCGCGGTGCCGGCCGGCACGGCCCGGGTCTCGGGCCTGAGGCCGGCGCGGCGGGCCACGGTGAGGAGGGCTGCCGCGTCGAGCAGCCGGGCGGCCGGGTCCGTCTCGGGAAGCCGGGCACCGACCTCCCCGACCGCGCCGGGAAGGGTGGACGGGTCCACGGGGCGGCGTGCCGCGCCGAGCAGAGCCGCGGAGACGAGGGCGTCCCACGGGTGCTGGTCCGTGGTCAGGTCGGCGGTCGCGTCTGTGGTCACAGCGACACCAGCCCTTCTGGGGTGCGCACGGACCGTGCGCGCAGGACGTCGTGCTGCAGGTCGCCGACGACGGTGAGGGGGTGCCCGCCCGCGACGGCGAGCAGCACCCAGAGCGAGTCGTGCTCACAGAGCGGCAGGGTGCTCCCGGTGGGGTCGACGACCGCCCACCCCGTGGTCGTCCCGTCGGCGGAGGGCAGGACCGTCACGTCGTCGAGCACCACGGGGATCTCGGTCGTCCAGGGGTCGGCGGCGACGGCTGCGGACCACCGGACGACGACGTCGGCGAGGTTCTCGCCCGGGGCACCGCCGAGGGGCGCAGGCTCCCCGTGGCGCGTCCCGACGATGCCGCGCAGCGTGACGGCACCCGGGTAGAGATGGATGTCGGCGTCGATGCTCGTCCCCGGCACGAGAGACGCGTCGAGCGCCTGCTGGCCCGCGGCGAACGACAGCACGAGCACGCTGCGTCGGCTCGCCACGCCTCGGAGGTGGACGCGGCGCACGGTGAGCCGGCCCTCGGTGGCGTCGTGCAGCGAGAGCACGTCCCAGCGGTCGCGGACCGGCGGGACGGCGAGGACGTCGTCCGTGCGGACGGGGTAGCCCACCCGGGTCCGCACCGTGGTCACGAGGTCGGTCGGCAGCGCGTCGACGCGACCGTGGGCCGCGACGAGAAGGCGCAGGAGGGCGAGCTCCTCGAGCAGGCGTCCTGGCCACCCGTCCCCGGATGCCGCCACGGTGGAGAGCTGCCGGACGGCGCTCGCCAGCCCTGGTGCCTGAGCATCGACGAGCCGTGCGGCGACGGGCTCGGTGAGGGAGTAGCCGGCACGGTCGGCACCTGCGAGCCCTGTCCGCGCGAGGTCCCGCAGCCACAGGTCGAGCTCGGCGACGCCGCCGGCGACATGGTCGGCTCGCTGCGCTGCGCGTCGTGCAGCGGCTGCCGGGTCCGCCGGGGCACCGCCGGACTCCTCGGTCGCGGGCCGGGCCGCGCGCTTCTCTCGCGCCGCCAGCCAGTCCGCGGCGAAGTCGCTCGGTGCGTCCTGCTCGGGCACGCCGCCGCCCGACCACAGCAGGAGCAGCCCGAGAGCGTGCTTGCAGGGGAACTTCCGGCTCGGGCACGAGCACTTGTACGCGGGCGCCGCGAGGTCGACCACCGTCTGGTACGGGTTCTTCCCCGAGCCCGCGCACAGCCCCCAGAGCACGTGCGGTGTCGCGCTCGCGCCGGTACCCGACCACGACGCGGGACCGGACAGCTTGCGTCCGGCCGCGACAGAGGCCGCGTCGGGGGCGACGGCAAGCACCTGCTCAGGGCTCCAGGGGGTCGGCACGGCGACACGCTAGCACCGGGCGTCTGACATCCGCAGGGGTGTCGGTGCAGGTCGCGGACGATGAACCGGCCGGCACGTCCCGTCCGTCGGCGGGGCCGCCGTCAGAGTCGTGTCAAGAGCCCCGCCACGAGCGTCAAAGATGCGTCAGAGCCGGCCTCGACCAGCCCCGGGCGGGCGTAGACCGGAGGTGCGCACGGTTCACGTGCGCCGGCCTGGCCTGCACCGACCCGTGTCGGGCATGCCGACCGACCGACGTCCGAGGGCCTCACGACCATGGCTGACACAGCCTTCATCCTCTTCACGCTGGCGTTCTTCGCCGCGCTCGCCGCGGGGGCCAGGCTCGCCGCCCGCTCCGAACCGGGACGGGGTGCCGACCGATGAGCTCCACCTGGGCGGCGATCGGCCAGATCGTGCTCCTGCTCGCGGCGCTCGCCGCGGTCCACCGTCCGCTCGGGGCGTACCTCGCGGCCGTGTACACCTCCCCGCGGCACCTGCGGGTGGAGCGGGCCGGGTACCGGCTCGCCCGCGTGGACGCCGACGCGGAGCAGCGGTGGACCTCCTACCTCTTCTCGCTCCTCGGCTTCTCGCTGGCCTCGATCCTCGTGCTCTACGTCCAGGGCCGGCTCCAGCACCTGCTGCCGGCGAACCTCGGCGTGGCGGCGTTCGACCCCGCCGGCGCCTGGAACACCGCGGTCTCCTTCGTGACGAACACGAACTGGCAGTGGTACTCCGGCGAGGCGGCTGCGGGTCACGTGTTCCAGATGGTCGGCCTCGCCGTGCAGAACTTCGTGTCGGCCGCGGTCGGCATCTCGGTGGCGATCGCCCTCGTGCGCGGTCTCCAGCGCTCCGGCACGGACGCGCGCATCGGCAACTTCTGGTCCGACCTCACGCGCACGTGCGTGCGCGTCCTCCTACCCCTGTCGCTCGTCGCCGCGGTGGTGCTCATCGCCACAGGTGTCATCCAGAACTTCGACGGACCCTCTGCGGTGCAGACCCTCTCGGGCGGCTCCCAGCACCTGCTCGGTGGGCCGGTGGCCTCCCAGGAGGCGATCAAGGAGCTCGGCACCAACGGTGGCGGGTTCTTCAACGCCAACTCGGCGCACCCCTTCGAGAACCCGACGCCGGTGAGCAACCTTCTCGAGATCTTCCTCATCCTGCTCATCCCCTCCGCCCTCCCGCGCACCTTCGGGATCATGGTCGGCGACCGGCGCCAGGGCTGGGCCGTCCTCGCCGTCATGGCGACGCTGTGGGTCGCGAGCCTCGCGCTCCTCACCTGGGCGGAGATGTCCGGTCCGGGCGCCGCGGCGCAGGCCGCCGGCGGCGCTCTCGAGGGCAAGGAGGTCCGCTTCGGGACGGCCGGGTCAGCGCTGTTCGCCGCCGCGACCACCGGCACCTCGACGGGCGCCGTCAACGCGATGCACGACTCCCTCACCGCACCGGGCGGGGGCGTCGCGATGGTCAACATGCTCCTCGGCGAGATCGCGCCCGGCGGCGTCGGCAGCGGCCTCTACGGCATGCTCATGGTCGCGATCCTCGCCGTCTTCGTCGCCGGCCTCATGGTCGGGCGCACCCCCGAGTACCTCGGCAAGAAGATCGGCCAGCACGAGATCACCCTCGTCGCGGTGTACATCCTCACGATGCCGCTGCTCGTCCTCGTCGGCACGGCGGTCGCCGTCTCGGTCCCCGCCGGTCAGGCAGGGATCCAGGAACTCGGTCCGCACGGGCTCTCCGAGGTCCTCTACGCGGTGACGTCGGCGAGCAACAACAACGGGTCGGCCTTCGCGGGGCTGACCGTCTCGACGCCGTTCTACAACACCCTCCTCGGCATCGCGATGCTCGTCGGCCGCTTCGTGCCCATCGTCCTCGTCCTGGCGCTCGCCGGGCGGCTCGCGAGCCAGACGTCTTCTCCGACGTCCGCCGGCACGCTCCCGACGCACCGTCCGCTCTTCGTCGGGCTGCTCGCGAGCGTCGCCGTCGTCGTGGTCGGCCTGACCTTCGTCCCCGTCCTCTCCCTCGGCCCGATCGTGGAGTCCCTGTCATGAGCGCACAGACGCTGCAGCACCCCGACGCACCACCCCGCACCCCAACCACCGAGGCCGCCGCCGCACCCCGGAGGAGCAGCGCCCTCAGCTGGCCGACGGTGCGCGCCGCCCTGCCCGGCGCGTTCCGCAAGCTCGACCCGCGGCAGATGCTCCGCTCGCCCGTCATGCTCGTCGTCGAGGTCGGTGCGGTCGTCTCCACCGTCCTCGCCGTGCTCGATCCCTCGGTCTTCGCCGTCGCGATCGTCGCGTGGCTCTGGGCCACCCTCCTCTTCGCGACGCTCGCCGAGTCGGTCGCCGAGAGCCGCGGCCGGGCCCAGGCGTCGAGCCTGCGTGCCACGCAGACGCAGACGACGGCGCGACGGCTCGACGCGGGAACCCCCGTCGAGGTCCCGTCCTCGAGCCTCCAGGTCGGCGACGTGGTCGAGGTGCGCGCCGGCGAGACGATCCCCGGGGACGGCGACGTCATCGAGGGCGCCGCGTCCATCGACGAGTCGGCGATCACCGGCGAGTCGGCCCCGGTCATCCGGGAGTCGGGCGGCGACCGCTCGGCCGTCACCGGTGGCACGACCGTCCTCTCGGACTCCGTCGTCGTGCGGATCACGGCACCCGCCGGGTCGACGTTCGTGGACCGCATGATCGCCCTCGTCGAGGGCTCCGAGCGGCAGCGCACACCGAACGAGGTGGCGCTGAGCATCCTCCTCACCTCGCTCACGGCCGTCTTCCTCCTGGCCGTCGTCACCCTGCAGCCGTTCGCCGTGTACTCCGGTGCACGCCAGTCCGTCCTCGTCCTCACCGCGCTGCTCGTGTGCCTCGTGCCGACGACGATCGGTGCGCTCCTGTCCGCCATCGGCATCGCCGGGATGGACCGGCTCGTCCAGCGCAACGTGCTCGCGATGTCCGGCAAGGCCGTCGAGGCGGCCGGTGACGTCGACGTGCTCCTGCTCGACAAGACCGGCACCATCACCTACGGCAACCGGCAGGCCACCGAGCTGCTCGCCGCACCGGGGGCCACGACCGACGAGCTCGCCCGTGCGGCCCGCCTCGCCTCGCTCGCGGACGAGACCCCGGAGGGGCGCAGCATCGTCACCCTCGTGGACGGCGCTGCGCCTGCGGACAGCGCTGTGCCAGCGGACGGGGCTGCGGCGGGCGACCTGCCGGGCGCGCGCCTCGTCGCGTTCAGCGCGTCGACCCGGATGAGCGGGATCGACCTCGAGGACGGTCGCAGCATCCGCAAGGGCGCCGCGTCGGCGGTCCGGTCGTGGGTGCAGTCGACGGGCGGGACTGTCCAGGACGGGGTGCAGGACCTCGTCGACACGGTGAGCTCGAGCGGCGGGACGCCGCTCGTCGTGGCTGAGCGGTCCGGCGGCGACGCTGCCCGCGTCCTCGGTGTGGTCCACCTCAAGGACGTCGTCAAGGAGGGGTTGCGCGATCGCTTCGACGAGCTGCGCGCCATGGGCATCCGCACCGTCATGGTCACAGGGGACAACGCGATCACCGCGCACGCGATCGCGAACGAGGCGGGCGTCGACGAGGTCCTCGCCGAGGCCACGCCCGAGGACAAGCTCGCCTACATCCGCACGGAGCAGGAGGGCGGACGGCTCGTCGCGATGGCCGGGGACGGCACCAACGACGCCCCGGCGCTCGCGCAGGCGGACGTCGGCGTCGCGATGAGCTCGGGCACGTCCGCGGCCAAGGAGGCCGGCAACATGGTCGACCTCGACTCGGACCCGACGAAGCTCATCGAGATCGTGCGGATCGGCAAGCAGCTCCTCATCACGCGCGGTGCCCTGACGACCTTCTCCATCGCGAACGACGTCGCGAAGTACTTCGCGATCCTCCCGGCGATGTTCATGGGGGTCTTCCCCCAGCTCGGGGTCCTCAACGTCATGGGGCTCGCGAGCCCGCAGTCCGCGATCCTCTCGGCCGTGATCTTCAACGCGCTCATCATCCTCGTGCTCATCCCGCTCGCGCTGCGCGGGGTCGCCTACCGGCCCGCGCCCGCGGCCACGATGCTGCGCCACAACCTCCTCGTCTACGGCGTCGGCGGTCTCGTGGCCCCCTTCGTCGGCATCAAGCTCATCGACCTCCTCACCTCACTCCTCCCCGGGATCGGCTGACATGACCCTCCACCCGCCCACCACCACTCCTCGCGCCTCCGGCGCTGCTCATCCCGCGGGCCTGCGTCGTACCGGCGTCTCGCTGGTCCGCCAGACCCTGGCCGGCCTCCGGGTCCTGGTCGTCCTGTCGCTCCTTCTCGGCGTGGCCTACCCGCTCGTCGTCCTCGGCATCGGGCAGGCGGCCTTCCCCTGGCAGGCGAACGGCTCCCTGCTGCGCGCCGACGGCACGCACGTCACGTCGCGTGACGCGTCGGCGGATGGCGAGAGCCCGGTCGTCGGCTCGGCCCTCGTCGCGCAAGGCTTCGACGGCGACGAGTGGTTCCACCCGCGCCCCTCGGCCGCGGGCGACGGATACGACACCCTGGCCTCGGGCGGCTCCAACCTCGGGCCCACGTCCCCGGACCTCGTCGTGACCATCGAGGAGCGACGAGACACGGCCGCGAGCACCGAGGGCACCGACCCGGGTGCCGTCCCGCCCGACGCCCTCACCGCCTCGGCCTCCGGGCTCGACCCCCACATCTCGCCCGAGAACGCCGCCCTCCAGACCGCCCGCGTCGCCGAGGCACGCGGCCTCTCGGAGGACGACGTCACGGCCCTCGTCGAGGAGCACACGGACGGCCGTGACCTGGGCGTCCTCGGTGAGCCGCGCGTCAACGTGCTCGAGCTCAACCTCGCACTGGGCATGATGTCCTCATGAACACGGTGTCCCCATGAGAGCAGTCTCCGCATGAACGCTCGTCGCGGACGCCTCACCGTCTACCTCGGGGCCGCGCCGGGCGTCGGCAAGACCTTCGCGATGCTCGACGAGGCGCACCGGCGCCGCGCGCGCGGGACGGACGTGGTCATCGCGTTCGTCGAGACCCACGGCAGAGCAGGGACGGCGGCGCAGGTCGGCGACCTCGAGACCGTCCCGCGGGCGCGCGTGGCCTACCGCGGCACGGTGCTCGACGAGATGGACGTCGCCGCCGTCCTCGAGCGGGCCCCCGAGGTCGCGCTCGTGGACGAGCTCGCGCACACGAACGTGCCCGGCTCCCGCAACCCCAAGCGCTGGCAGGACGTCCACGAGCTGCTCGCCGCCGGCATCGACGTGGTGACCACGGTCAACGTGCAGCACCTCGAGTCCCTGGGGGACGACGTCGAGAGGATCACGAGCGTCCGTCAGCGCGAGACCGTGCCCGACCACGTGGTGCGGGCGGCCGACCAGGTCCAGCTCGTCGACCTCCCGCCCGACGCGCTGCGCCGCCGCCTGGCCCACGGGAACGTGTACCGGGCCGAGCAGATCGACGCGTCCCTGTCCTCCTACTTCCGCCTCGGCAACCTCACAGCGCTGCGCGAGCTCGCGCTCCTGTGGCTGGCGGACAGCGTCGACGACGCCCTGACGAAGTACCGGACCGACCACGCCATCGCAGAGTCCTGGCCGGCCCGCGAGCGGATCGTCGTCGCCGTCACCGGCGGCCCCGAGGGGCAGACCCTGCTGCGGCGCGGCGCACGCATCGCCCAGCGCGCCGCCGGCTCGGAGCTCCTCGCCGTCCACGTCCTCGCGACGGACGGGCTACCCTCCGCCGGACCCGCCGCCATCGCCGCCGACCGCACCCTCGTCGAGGATCTCGGCGGGACGTTCCACACGGTCGTCGGCGAGGACGTGCCCTCCGCGGTCGTCGACTTCGCGCACGGCGTCAACGCGACGATGATCGTCGTCGGCGTCTCCCGGAGCTCGCGGCTCCGCGAGGCGGTCCTCGGGTCGTCGGGCGCGCAGATCGCCCAGCTCGCCGGTGCCATCGACGTCCACCTCGTCACCCACGAGCGCGCCCGGGCGGGTGCCCGTCTCCGGCGCGGCTGGTCCCCGCTGTCGACCGCGCGCCAGGCCGCGGGCTGGGTCCTCGCCCCCCTCCTGCCGGCGGCGCTCGCGGCCACCTTGCAGTGGGGCGTGCAGACCGCGTCGCTGCCGACGGAGCTCATGCTCTTCCTCGCCGGCACGGTCGGCGTCGCGCTCGTCGGCGGTCTCTGGCCGGCCGTGCTCGCGGCCGTCGCCTCGTTCTTCTGCCTCAACTGGTTCTTCACCGCCCCGACGGGCCGCCTCACGGTCGCCGACCCGGAGAACCTGCTCGCCCTCGTCGTGTTCCTGCTCGTGGCGGCGGCCGTCGCGTCGGTCGTCGACCTGGCGGCGCGCCGGTCCGCCCAGGCGTACCGGGCCCGTGCCGAGGCGTCCACACTCGCCGCGCTCTCGCGGTCCGTGCTGTCCGGAGACGACACGGCCGAGGCCGTGGTCTCTCGGCTCGCCGAGACCTTCGCCGTCCCGGAGGTCCGCCTCGAGGAGCGCAGCGCGGAGGGCGGGCCGTGGACGGTCGTCGCCCGCACCGAGCGCACGGCCGCGCGGCCCCCCGACGGGGCGGAGCAGACGTCCCTGTCGATCAGCGTGAACCGCCGTCTGGTCGCGGTCGGGCGGGCGCTGCCGGCGAGCGACCACCGGGTGCTCGAGGCGTTCGCGGCGCAGGCCGGGGTCGTGCTCGAGTACCGGCGCCTGCGGGAGCAGGCCGCCCAGGCTGCTGCGCTCGAGCAGGCCGACGCCGCCCGGACCGCTCTCCTCGCGGCCGTCTCCCACGACCTGCGCACGCCGCTGGCGTCGATCCGTGCCGCGATCGACGGGCTGGCGTCACCCGACGTCGAGATCGCCGAGGACGACCGCTACGCCCTGCTCGAGACGATCGCCGAGTCCACGACGCGGCTCGAACGGCTCATCGCGAACCTCCTCGACCTCTCGCGGATCCAGGCCGGAGGCGTGCGCGCGGCGCTGCGACCGTGGTCCGTCGACGAGTTCGTGCCCCTCGCGGTCGAGCCGTTCACGGCGGAGGAGGTTCTCCTCGACGTCCCGGACAACCTGCCGCTCGTCCTCACCGACGCCGGCCTCGTCGAGCGCGTCGTCGCGAACATCACCGCGAACGCCGTCCGCTTCTCTCCGCCGGGCGTCCCCGTGCGGATCACCGCCTCGCGCCGACCGGGGGAGGTCGAGCTCCGCGTCGCCGACCGTGGTCCCGGCCTCGACCAGCAGAGCAGGGACCGGATGTTCGAGCCCTTCCAACGTCTCGGTGACGCGTCGCCCGGCGGCCTCGGCCTCGGGCTCGCCGTCGCGCGCGGCCTCGCGGAGGCCGTCGGCGCTACGTTGGTAGCCGACGACACGCCCGGAGGGGGACTCACCATGGTGCTCACGCTGCCCACCGCGCCCGAGGCGTCCGACGAGCCGGCGGCCGCAGCATGAGCGGTCCCGCCCGCCCGGTCGCGGCTCCCGGCAACCGTGTCCTCGTCGTCGACGACGACGCGGGGCTCGTGCGCGCCCTGACGATCAACCTCCGGGCCCACGGCTGGGACGTCACGACCGCGACCGACGGGGCGAGCGCGCTCGACGCCGCCGCTCGCGTGCACCCGGACGTCGTCCTCCTCGACCTCGGGCTGCCCGACCTCGGTGGCCTCGACGTCATCGAGGGCATCCGTGGGTGGAGCCGCGTCCCCATCGTCGTCCTCTCCGCACGCCAGCTCGGCGACGACAAGGTCGACGCGCTCGACGCCGGCGCAGACGACTACGTGACGAAGCCGTTCGCCATGAACGAGCTCCTCGCGCGGCTGCGCGCAGCGGTCCGGCGCGCAGCCCCTGCCGACGGCGCCAGCCCGGACGAGCCCGTCGTCGAGGCGGGCGACCTGAGCATCGACCTCGCACGCCGCCGGGTCCAGCGCGCGGGGACGGACGTGCGGCTGAGCCCCACCGAGTGGTCCCTGCTCGAGGTGCTCGTCCGCAACCGCGGCCGGATGGTCGGGCACGTGCAGCTCCTCCATGAGGTGTGGGGCCCGGCCTACTCCGCCGAGACGAACTACCTCCGCGTGTACACGGCGCAGCTGCGCCGCAAGCTCGAGGAGAACCCGTCCGCGCCGCGTCACATCATCACCCAGCCGGGCATGGGGTACCTCTTCGAGGTGTGACCAGGGGTGATGCGCGACGTCCCGTCGGACTCCTCACGAATCCACCGGCCGAGCCGATCAGAGATGCATCACACGATCGGAGCACCGAGATGACCACCACACCTGAGAAGACCAAGGACGAGATCATCGACGTCCTCGTGGCCGCGCTCGCCGTCGCGAAGGGTCGCAGCGAGGCGACCGTCCGGTGCGAGTTCGGGCTCGAGCCGGTGCCCGCGGCGCTCGGGCAGATCGGGTCCCGCTCGAGCGAGCACGACGCGCCGGAGCGCCAGGAGGAGATGCTTCTCAGCGCCTGATGTGCGACCGTCGGACGGTGACGACCTCCGACCCAGCACTCCGCCCTGTACCCGGTCCCGCCGCCCCCACCAGCACCGATGCGCGTTCCGGCGTCACCGCAGCCGAGATCACGGGCGCGACGGGTCCGCGCCGCCGCGACCGCGCCGTCGGCGTCGTCCTGCCGCGCGACCTCCCCGCCGCGTCCGTCCTCGACTTCGCGCGCCGCGCGGAGCAGATCGGGCTCGACGAGCTGTGGGTCGTCGAGGACCTCGGCTTCCGGGGCGGCATCGCCCAGGCCGCCGCGGCGCTCGCGGTCACGTCACGGATCCGCGTCGGCATCGGCATCCTGCCGGCCGCCGCGCGCAACGTCGCCTTCACCGCGATGGAGCTCAACACCCTCGCCGAGCTCTTCCCCGGGCGCGTCCACGCGGGAGTCGGGCACGGCGTCTCGGTATGGATGGAGCAGGTCCACGCCACCGTGCGCAGCCGGCTGCGCTCCTTCGAGGAGACCATGACGGCGCTCGACGCCCTGCTGCGCGGCGAGGAGGTCACCGTCGACGGCACCTACGTGCGCCTGGACGGGGTGGTCCTCGAGAGCCCGGCCGCCCACGTCCCACCGGTGCTCGCCGGCGTGCGCGGCCCGAAGTCGCTCGCGCTCGCGGGCCGCGTCGCCGACGGGATCGTCCTCGCGGAGCCCGCGACACCCGAGTACATCCGCGGGGCGCTCGCGCAGGTCGGGAACCCCGACGCCCGCGTGGTCGTCTACGACGTCGCGAGCATCGACGACGACCGGGCGCGCGCCCTCGACGTGGCGCGACCGGCGCTCGAGTGGATCGGCGAGCCCGACTGGGCCCCGCACATCGCGCCCCTGGACTTCGCGGACGACTTCGCCGCGCTGCGCGCCGGCTCCGCGAGCCGGGCGGAGTTCGCCGCCGCGCTCCCGGACGCCTGGGTGGAGCAGCTCGCCGTCGCGGGCACGCCGGACCAGGCGCGCGCCCGGGTCGGGCAGCTGCACGACGCCGGAGCCGACGCCGTCGTCCTCATCCTCGCCGGCGCCGACCCGTGGGCGGCGCTGGAGAGCCTGGCGGGGCTCGTCGGCTGACACCCGGACGGCGGCGCGCTGCGCCTTCCTCGGTGGTGGGCACCGAACCTAGGCGCTGACCGACTCCAGCACCTCGGCGAGCTCCGCCGGTCGGCTCACCATCGGCCAGTGCCACGTCGGGAGCTCGACGTAGGTCCAGTCGCCGTCGATCATGTGCGCGAACACGGGAGCATGCGGTGCCATCTGCTGCAGCTGCTCGAGGCTGAAGCTGCAGAGCACGCCGGTCCGTGGCAGCCGCTCCCAGGCGCCGGTGAGCGTGACCGGCTGGGTGGCGGTCCGCCAGGGCTGCGGCCGCGAGCCGTCGACGAGCGCGGCGACGGCCGCGTCGTCGACCTCGGGCACGTCGGCGGCGAGGACGGCCCAGGGCGGCGGCGGGAGCCTCCAGCCCTCCCCGTGGGTCCTGACGAGGGCGTCGTTCTCCGTGCGCGCGTCCGGTCCCTCGAAGTCGGCCTGTGCCATGCCGTCGGGCAGGGGGCCCGTGTCGACGTAGACCAGGCGTGCGACGCGCTCAGGGACGCGGTCCGCCGCGCCGGTCGTCACGAGGGCGCCGTAGCTGTGGCCGACGAGCACGACGTCGTGCAGGTCCTGCTCCTCGAGCAGGCGGACGACGTCGTCGATGTGGGTCGTCAGGTCGGTCTCGGGCGAGGCGAGGTGGGCGCGCTCGCCCATGCCCGTGAGGTCGACGGCGTGCACGACGTGGCCGCGCTCGCTGAGCATGTCTGCGACGGGCCGCCAGACCCTGGCGCCCAGCCAGAAGCCGGGGACGAGGACGTAGGTGGTGCTTGTGGTGGTGTTCATGAGGGGAACGCTAGGCTCGTTTGTGGACAGATTCAGCCCGGTATGAAAATCTGCCTGATCGAGCTCTGAGCAGCGCCGAGGAGACCCATGACCCGCCCGACCGCTCGCGTGCTCGCCATGCTGGAGCTGCTCCAGGCGGGCGGGCAGCGGACGGTCGGCGATCTCGCTGCTCGGCTCGACGTCGACGAGCGCACGGTCCGGCGCTACGCCGAGCACCTCGCCGACCTCGGCATCCCCGTGCGGGCGCAGCGGGGCAGGTACGGCGGCTACAGCCTCGCCCCCGGGTACAAGCTGCCGCCCCTGATGCTCACCGACGACGAGGCCCTCGCCGTCGTCCTGGGCCTCCGGGCGGCGGAACGCGCGGGGCTCGCCACCACCGACCACACAGCGGCGGTGAGCGCGCTGGCCAAGGTGTCGCGGGTGCTGCCGCGGGCTCTGGGCCGGCGCCTCGACAGCCTGCTGTCGACTGCCCAGTTCACGACCTCGGTCCGTGCCGTCGCTCCCGTCGGCGCCGACGCGCTGCTCGGTCTCGCATCGGCGGCGCAGGCGCGGCGCACCGTGGTCATCGCGTACACCGCCTGGGACGGACGGGAGTCGCGGCGGGTGCTCGACGTCTACGGCCTGGTCTTCCACTCCGGCCGTTGGTACGCGACCGGGCACGACCACGGCCGCGACGACGTGCGGACCTTCCGCCTGGACCGCATCGCCTCGGTCGAGCAGGGCGACGGCTCCTTCGACGTGCCCGCCGACTTCGACGCGAGGACGCAGGTCGTCTCGGGCATCGCGGCGGTCGGGTGGTCGTACGAGGTCTCCGTGGTGCTGCGGACCACCCTCGCGGACGCGGGCGAGCGACTGCCCCCGAGCGTGGGACGGCTGAGCGAGCACGCCGACGGCGTCCTCCTCGAGGCGCGCGCCGAGCACCTCGACGGCATGGCGTGCATGCTCGCCGGTCTCGGCTGGGACTTCGAGGTGATCACCCCGGACGCCCTGCGCGACGAGGTCCTCGCGCTGTCCGACCGTCTCCGGGAGAGTGCGGCGCGCGGCGCGGTCGCCTCCGCGCGATTGGGCACCCCGCCGGAATGTGCGCAACCACGTCGAGATGTCGACGCCTAGTTTGCGGCTTTTGCTTGACGATCGGTAAAAGGTGCCCCTACGGTCATCCCATGGTCAACGGCGACCCACAGCAGGCTCCCAGTTTTCTGCCGCTGGACCACCACCCTTCAAGGAGGAAGAGTGCGATCACGAACAGCTCGACGCCCCAAGGCCCTCGCGGCCCTGCTGGGCCTGTCCCTGCTCGGTTCGGCGGTGACGGCGACAGTCCTGCCCACGGCCGCGGCCGCCGACGAGCTGCCACCCCAGCAGCCGGGGGTCACCCTGCGGACCTACGCCCTGGGGGTGCCGCAGCAGGCGATCTGCGAGATCCGGCCCGGCACGACCCCGAACGTCGACAAGCTCATGGAGACGATCGACTGGACCACGACCGAGCAGTTCGGCGCGACGGACAACTTCCGCACCGACGCGATCGCCACCCTCCACGCGCCCGTCGACGGTGAGTACACGTTCCGGCTGACCAGCGACGACGGGTCCCGGCTCGTCATCGACGACCAGCTCGTGGTCGACAACGACGGCCTGCACGCGTCGCTCCCCAAGGACGGTGCCGTCACGCTGACCGCCGGCCACCACGACCTGCTCGTGGAGTACTTCGACGCGGGCTACGACCAGGCCCTGCGCCTGGAGTGGCGCGCACCGGGCTCGGACGCGTTCGTCGTCGTGCCGTCGACGGCACTGAGCACCGACCAGGACGTCGTGCGCGTCACCGCGCCGGGGACCAAGTCCTGCGTCGGCGACACCGACACCCCCGGGGACGGGCTGCGGCTGGACGCCGTCCACCCCAACTACACGCTCACCGACCTCCTGCCCGAGGGCTTCGAGCCCATGGTCTCGGCGCTCGACTGGACCGACAGCGGCGACCTCGTGCTCGTGACCTCAGGATCCGTGAGCCCGAGCGGACCGGTGCCCGACCCGGAGCCGGGCGAGGTGTTCGTGCTCAGCGGCGTGACGGGGGAGACCACCGCCGATCAGGTGACCGTGACGAAGGTGGCCACCGGCCTGCTCAACCCCATGGGCGTCGCGTCCGTCGACGGGTCCCTCTACGTCTCGGAGCGGGACCGTCTCACCGAGCTCACCCCGGACACCGACGGCGACGGGCTGCTCGAGCACCGCACGGTGGCCGAGTGGCCGTACGGCGGCACCTTCCACGAGTTCGCCTTCGGTCTCCTCCACGACGCCGACTACTTCTACGTGACCCTGTCGGTCGCGATCGACAACGGCGGCGCGACGACGAACCCGCAGCCCGCCGAGAACCGCGGGACGAGCATCAAGATCGACCGGGAGACCGGTGAGGTCTCCTACGTCGCCGGCGGTCTGCGCACCCCCAACGGGCTCGGCTGGGGTCCCCAGGGGGAGATGTTCGTCATGGACAACCAGGGCGCGTGGCTGCCGTCGTCGAAGCTGCTCCACGTCGAGCAGGACAGGTTCTTCAACCACTACTCGAACCCGGCCGGACCCTTCGACGCCAACCCGGTGACCAAGCCGGTGCTGTGGCTGCCCCAGAACGAGATCTCGAACTCGCCGAGCAACCCCGTGCTGCTCGAGGAGGGGCCGTTCGCCGGCCAGATGCTCTTCGGTGACGTCACCTACGGCGGGCTGCAGCGGGCGTTCCTCGAGGAGGTCGAGGGCGAGTACCAGGGAGCAGCCTTCCGCCACACCGCCGGGCTCCAGGCCGGCGTGAACCGGACCGTCGTCGGCCCCGACGGCGCCGTCTACGTCGGTGGGATCGGCGAGGCGGGCAACTGGAGCGAGGCGGGCAAGCTCACCTACGGGCTGCAGAAGCTCACCCCGAACGGGACGAACGCCTTCGACATGACGTCGATGAGCGTCACCGAGGACGGCTTCGACGTCGTCTACACCCAGCCGCTCTCGGAGGACACCGTGCAGCGGATCACGGAGGACGCCGAGGCCGGCTACGACGTGCAGCAGTGGCGCTACATGCCCACGCAGCAGTACGGCGGACCGAAGATCGACGAGGAGGTGCTGCTCGTCACCGGGGCGGAGGTGTCCGAGGACCGCACGACCGTCAGCCTGACCGTCGACGGCCTCAAGCCGGACCGCGTCGTGCACCTGCGCTCGCCGCGGCCGTTCACCGACGCCGACGGTGCCGAGCTCTGGAGCACGGAGGCCTGGTATACGCTCAACACCCTCCCCGGCTACGAGGCCCCGGACGACCTCGGCTACCACGAGGCCGAGGAGGCGCAGATGCTCGGCGGCGCCGGCATCGCGATGGACCACAGCGGCTACTCCGGCTCCGGGTTCACCGCCGGTCTCCAGGCCCCGGGTGCGTCCGTGACCTTCACGACCGAGGTCGACGAGGCCGGCACCGTCCCGGTCCACCTGCGGTACGCCAACGGGCCCGATCCCTTTGCAGGGACCAAGCGCATGTCGCTGTACGTCAACGGCGTCGAGGTGGACCCGGTCGACCTCCCCAGCACCGGGGACTGGAAGACCTGGGGGACCCTGACCCGGGAGCTGGACCTCCGTGCGGGAGTCAACACGATCTCCTTCCGCTACGACGAGGGCGACGACGGGAACGTCAACATCGACGTCCTGCGCGTCGGTGCCGACCCGGACATCTGCGCACCGAGCACGCCCGAGGACGGCTACACCGCGCTCTTCGACGGCAGGCTCGCGAGCCTCGACGGCTGGCGTCTGGCCGGGCCCGGTGGCTTCGGTCGGCAGGCCGACTGCACGCTGCGCACCCAGGGTGGGCTCGGCCTGCTCTGGTACACGGAGCAGGAGTTCGGCGAGTACAGCCTCAAGCTCGACTGGAAGCTCTCGAAGGACGACAACGGTGGCGTGTTCGTCGGCTTCCCGAACCCGGGGAACGACCCGTGGGTCGCCGTGAACCAGGGCTACGAGATCCAGATCGACGCGAGCGACGAGGCGGACCGCACGACGGGTGCCATCTACACCTTCCAGGGGGCGGACGCCGACGCGGTCGACCAGGCGCTCAACCCGGTGGGGCAGTGGAACGCCTACGAGATCGAGGTGGAGGGCGACACGATCCGCGTGCACCTCAACGGCGTGCTCGTCAACGAGTTCACCAGCACGGACCCGGCGCGCGACCTGTCCTCGGGCTTCATCGGCCTGCAGAACCACGGGGCCGGCGAGGCGGTCTCCTACCGCGACGTGCGGATCCGGACCACGTCCGAGCCGTCCGGTGCGATCGAGCTCGAGGACGGTGAGCTCGACGGCGGGGCGAAGGTCGGCACGGAGCACGCCGGGTACACCGGCTCCGGCTACGTGCAGGGCTTCGAGACCCTCGGTGCAGGCGTGACCGCGACGGTGGACGTGGACGCCGCGGGCACGTACCCGGTGACGGTGCGCTACGCGAACGGCCCGAACCCGTTCGACGGGCCGAAGACCGTCTCGCTGCACGTCGACGGCACCGACCTCGGGCAGGTCACCCTGCCGAGCACGGGGCAGTGGTCGGTGTGGTCGACCGTGACGGTCAACGTCCCACTGCAGGCGGGCGCGAACGCCGTCACCCTGCGCTACGAGGACGGGGACGACGGGAACGTCAACCTCGACAACCTCACGGTCGGCGAGGCGCTCGTGATCTCACCACCCGTGACGACGGCCACGGTGAGCCCCGAGCCCGTGGGCGGGTGGCACACGGTCGAGCCGACGGTGACGCTCGCGGCGGAGGACGCCGAGGGCGTCGCGTCGACGGAGTACCGGATCGGCGACGGCGACTGGCTCACCTACGAGGCGCCGTTCGTCGTCCCCGGTCAGGGTGAGCACACCGTGTCCTTCCGCTCGACGGACACGCTCGGTGCCGTCGAGGAGCCGGTCAGCCTGGCCGTCAAGGTGGACTCCGTGGCGCCCGCGGTCGCCTTCACCAGCAACGCCGGCAGCTACACGGTGGACCAGAAGGTCACCATCGGCTGCGCAGCGACCGATCCGGCGCCCGGGTCGGGGGTCGCCACCACCACGTGCACGGACGTCGCGGTCCCGGCCTGGACGTACGGCCTCGGCAGCCACGCGCTCACCGCGTCGGCGACCGACGTCGCAGGGAACGTCGGCGAGGGCGCCACCGAGCTGTCGGTCACGGTCACGTTCCGGTCGCTGCGGTCGCTCGTGAGCACCTTCGGCGAGCGCTGCCTGCCCACGGTGGTGATCAACGGCGTGCTGGTGCTGGCCGAGCACACGCGCAACGCCACAGCACGCGGGCTGCTCCTGACCATCGTCGAGAGGCAGATCGCGCAGCAAGCCGGCAGGGCCTTCACCGTCCAGGAGGCGCGGGTGCTCGCACCGCTGGTGACGGCGCTGCGCTGAGGAGGCGGGTGGCTGACCGGCTGGACGATCGGCTGGAGGAGCCCGGCAGGTGTTGCCGGGCTCCTCCAGCTGCGCGGGTCGCACTGCGTGCCGACACGTCGGTGGCGGTGCGTAGCCTGGCAACCTGACGTCGAGACCCTGGACGCTCGTGAGGTCAAGTGGAGGGAGGGGCTTCCGGGCCGAATTCCAGGGCGCGGCAGCGCATGCACCGGTACCGTGGAGTACGGGCCGTCCCGTATCGCCCTTGGCGCTAGCGAGTTTGCGGTGCCAACAGCCTGGTGGGGGTCGTCAACTGATGCACTGACTGTGCCGAGTCGATGGTCGGCTACGCCGCCTCTTCGTCGCAGTCCGCACTTACCGTCACAACTTCGAACTCGACGACGTGACCGACGAGATCGCCCAATTCGCTGAGCGCAGGGTCCAAAACCGCACCGTCGACTCCTTCCGCGGCTGATCCGCCAGGTCGCGGCGATCTGCTGGGAACGACGCCGGATCGTCGAGCGCGTGTGCGGGATCGCCGTGCTCGGGCTTCCACGCTCAGATCACTCTCTCAACGGCCTCAGCCCTTTGAACGTGCCGAGTGTAGAAAACCCTAGACTCCGAACCACTGCACCGGGAGAGCCCATGTCCGGGACGGCAGAAGACGGCCCGCGGGAACCACATCGAATAGCACATTCGCATCCGTCCGGTCGCGAGCCTGCCAAAGCTTGACGAGCTGTCTATCCGTCCCAAGGAGGTGGACCGCGCAGTCATCGCATCAGTCAGCGTGAGGAGCGAGGAGCGCGAGGCGACAACCCATGTATGCCACCGGGATGGATCCTGCGGCCTGTAGAGTGCACTGCGGCATGGTCTCGGACCACCACGATCCCGCGCACTGGACCGCTAACAGTTCTCTGCGCCCGGCAGATCCGCGATTCTTCGACACAGATGACTGCCAGGCGGCGGTGGGCAAAAGATCAAGGCACGCTTCACACGGGGGCCTCCGAAAGCCCTAGACTCGGGGCACACGCGCCGTTGCGCGTCGTTCTCAGACCGGGGAGGTCCCAGCGTAGTGAGTCTCCACTGTGAGGCAGACAGCCTCGACGACCTCTTGCACCACGTCTATTCCTACATCTTGAGCGAGGGACACTCGAGCACGAACACCCAGGGCAAGAGCCTGGAGGTGATCGGTGCCTCGCTGCTTCTGCGGCAGCCGCTAAACCGGGTGTCGCGGAGCGAGTCTCGCCACCGGGCCGTGAGTCCCTTGGCTGAGCTCTGTTGGTATCTAAGCGGCTCGAACCACGCTGCTGGAATTGTCCCGTACCTACCCGACTACCAACGCTTTATGGAGGCAGACGGGACGATTCACGGAGGATATGGACCTCGTTTGTTCGGCAATGGCGCGGACAACCAGGTCCACAATGCAATATCTCGTCTGCGAAAAGAGTCCTCCTCGCGCCGAGTCGTGATACAAATTCTCGATAAGACCGACATGCTCCAGACCCGATACCACGATATACCGTGCACCAGCACCGTGCAGTTCCTCATTCGAGACGAGGCCGTTCACGCTGTAGTCTCCATGCGATCGAATGACGCTTGGCTCGGGCTAGTGCACGATATTTTTGCCTTCACGATGCTCCAGGAGATTGTCGCCCGCGACCTAGGAAAAGCCGTCGGGAGTTACACCCATTTTGCCGCAAGCTTGCATCTCTACGCTAGTGCTCTGGAGCCTGCTCGCCAGTTCATTAGCGAGGGGCTCCAGTCGACCATGAACCCAATGGATCCGATGCCTGATGGAAGCCCGTGGCAAGGCATCGCAGAACTGCTTCGGGCGGAAGAGCAGGCCCGCAACGGGCGACTCGCCGACCAGATCGATCTGCCGGCACACCAATACTGGGCAGATCTCGCTCGCATTCTGTCCGCGTACAATCGCAAGCAGGCGGGCAGTGAAGACGAAGCGGACCGCCTCTACAGCGAGGTTACGCTTCAGCCTATGGCGGAATTACTTAACCGAAAGTACACGAGAGGGCGTCACTAGTGTTAGGAACGTTCGCAGCACTGACTGGGCAACTTGCACACGAGCCAATTGCAAGTGACGTAGTTTCCTGGGCCTCTCCCGTTCCATTTTTCGGCGATATTTCGCACGCGAGAATTGCCACCATTGGAATTAATCCGAGCAATCTTGAGTTCGTCGATGCATCGGGCAAGGCTCTCCGAGGTCACCAGAGGCGACTCGAGACCCTAGAATCACTAGACCTCAGCACATGGGGTGAAGCTGACGGACACACCGTCCGGGTCCTCGCCAAATCGTGCAGCAGGTACTTCCAGGCCAATCCATATCGCCGTTGGTTCGACGTGCTCGAGAAAGTTCTCTCGGTCAGCAGTCACTCATACTATCGAGGCAACCTGGCGGCACACCTAGACCTTGTCCCGTACGCTACAGGGACCAAGTGGGGGCTCCTTCCTCCTCTGGCCAGGAAAGTTCTTATTGCTCGCGGTCGCGCGACACTTATAGAAATGATCGCGACGTCACGGCTTGAGCTCTTGGTGCTTAACGGGCGGTCCGTGGTAGACGCATTCACTACGTCAACGGGGTCCGCGCTCGAGCCTGTAAATGTCCCTTCCCTGAACCTCCCCCGGAAGGATGGTAAGCCGGTCGTCGGCCTCCGATGGGATGGAATCATCACACACATCGCAGGTCGAGACTTAGGTCGAGAGATCAGAGTAGTAGGATTCAACCATAATCTGCAAAGTAGTTTTGGCGTCACCACCGCGGTGATGCGAGGCATTGGTGAGGAAGTAGGTAGGGCGATTGTCTAGCCGACCAGCGATTCGCGAGAAGGATCAGCCCCGCGCTGAAAAAATCCGAGAACAGTTGCTCCGATTTGAGGGCGACCATCGGGAACTGCGGGCTTTGCGAAGCGAACAGGTCAGGACGACATTCATCGCGCAAATAATCGACTCGGAGAGGCGCGTCGGTTTCATTTCACTCCTGAAATCACGGCCAGTGTCGGAAACGGCGCTCACTGCCCGCGGATTGTCATTCGATCCCCTACGGGGTGCGATCCTAAAGGCGCGGCAAGGGGAACACGACGAAGCTTGCTGGCTTGTGTTTCTCTCGGCCCACTTCGCCCGCAACCGGCGAACACAATGGCAGCTCTGTGGCGACTTCTACAACAAGTTGGGTGCCGGTGAGCAGTGGACCTGGGAAACTGTGTCGCGTAACCCTACTGCTGTGAGTAGTTGGCTCGATGCATACCGCGACGCACTACGTGCTGAAGGGGGGCGATTCGGAAATCACCGGAAGTACGAGAGTCTTTCCGGTGAGGCCACAGGGTACGCCATTGAGACCTATGTCGACTGGGTTGGTCGGAGCCACCGATCGCTTTATCAAAGTGCGGCTATTAGGACTGCAACGCCGCAGGAACGGTTTGGTTCCTTGTACCGTTCTATGGCGCAGGTATCTCGGTTTGGACGCATAGGTCGATTTGACTATCTGACGATGTTATACAAGCTCGACCTGGCTGACATCGTTCCTGACACGTGCCACTTAGATAGCGGTGCGACGGGTCCCAAGGCGGGTGCAAAGCTACTTTTGTACAGCACGCTGGAAGCGACAGTGTCTGTCCGCGAACTTGAGGCCGACCTCACTGCTTTGAGCACAACACTTAGCACGACCCCGGACGTCCTAGAGGACGCACTGTGTAACTGGCAGAAGAGCCCCTCCAGGTACGTCTTCTTTGCTGGCTAGGTGCTCGCTGGATCTACTTCTCGACGAGAGACGTCCCGTTCCATTGGTATCGACGTTTGAGCCGATTGAAGCGTTCGTGCGGAATAACGTTACGGTGCTGTAGTTGACCGATGAGTATTCCGGCGCTTACGCCTAGACGTTTCGCTGCTCGAATCACGTCTCGGTACTGGATGGGCTGCTCGTTTTCGAGTTGCGGGAACTCGCCAAATAATGCCAGGGTTGCGAATTCGTCGGCCTCAGCCTCGACCGCATCGCCGCTCTCATCGGCATCGCCGTCGATGAACGTCTCATCCAAGTCTGCGTGGCATAAGACGTGTCCTAGCTCATGGAAAAACGTGTACCAAAGGTGATCATCGCTGAGGTGACGGGCGCTCAGTTGCACCAAGGGTCTGCCGTGGATCCACCGAGTCGCGCCGCTTGCGCGGCATCCGTCGGGAGCGGGAACGACGACTACCGCAAGTCCTGCTTGGCTGCAGACGCTCTGTAGCGCGGGGATGAACTTGGCAGGGTCAGCCAAACGTGTCAGATTTCGGAGTTCGCCTAATCTTGCACGGAGCCCCGAGGGGGAGAAGTCAGAGGTTGTGGCGAGTGACGCAGCTGCTCGTTCGCCTGCACGGAACCAGACCAGTGTAGCGTTTTCTTCATTTGCGTATGTTGGTGATTTCCTGAAGTGTGCACCAGCGAATTGTGAGCAATACCGATTTTGCCACTCTTCGAAGTCCTCGACGCCGAAGAATTGAAGACACTCGTCAATCTCTTCGCGCCATCCTGAAGTGCGATCTATCCAACCGAAGTTGCGCATTTGCCGGAGCGGCAGGCTGCTTGACCACTCGGCTGCCATGACACGAATCTGGTCTTCGACATACTCAGCTTCCCTGGTGAGCCAGAAGCGGGTGGATGCACCTAGCGCGGCACTAAGCCTTGCAGCTCGATCGGCATTGATCCTGGCGTCGCCAATGAGAAGGGCTTCCGCCTCGGCAACGGGAGTCTGTAGGGCGGAGGCGAGATGCTCGACGCTGAAATCTCGCTCCGCCATGATAGTTTTTATTGTCGACCCAGGGGCCGATGCCCACCTGGGTGCGAGTCCATTTGTCATTGGAGTTCCACCTTTACAACCTTGACATACGACACCTTACTCCAATCGATACGCTCGTGCTCATCGAGCGGTGTTCGAAGGTGATTTGCGTGCAAGACAATCACCCCACGGGTGCCGATGTTGATTCGCAACTCTTCGTGGAAGCTTCCTTCAATTCTAGGACTGCCGGCGAGAAGGTCATCGTACGTGTCGGCCGCACTTAAATCCGCAAGTCGGTCACGGAGGAGCCCAGCGCGGTCCTTGCCCATTTGGGCGTCCGCAGCGCTTGGGTCTTCACATATGTCGCGGAGATGAGCACTGCTGAACGCGAGGATCATGGGCCCTTCCATGGCGATGAACAGCTTCTGTGTGAGCATAGCCCGGCTCCCGTATCGCGTGTGGAGACACACCGGACGCGGAGCCTGTGTAGGCACCGCCCGCGGACTGTCTAGCAGTGAACGCGCTTGCTAACTCTGGCGTGCGCGCGATCTCTCGTGCGGCAGTCGGAGCGCCCGAGGTGTCCGGTCGATCGTCCGCAGGAGGGACTCGACGACTTAGGGCGTGACTACGTCGTCGACGACCCCCATGCGGAGCGCGCGGACAAGGGGTTCATCGGCTGCGCGGTGAGCGATCCGGAGCCTGGGTCGGGGGTCGCCACCACCACCCGTGCGGACGTCGCGGTTTCGGTCTGGACGTACGGCCTCGGCACCCACGCGCTCACCGCCTCGGCGACTGACGTCGCCGGGAACGGTGGCGAGGGTGCCACCGAGGTGTCGGTCACTCCTGACCATCGTCGAGAGGTAGATCGCACAGCAGGTCGGCAAGGCCTTCACGGCCGAGGAGGCGCAGGTGCTCGCACCGCTGGTGGCAGCGCTGCGCTGAGGAGGCGGCGGACTGACTGGCTGGACAGTCGGCTGTCTCGCGGGCACCGTGAGCGGTCATACCAGTCGGGGAGAGCTGCCACGCCTGTGCGATGGCGCAGATTCTGCGCACCTCGGAGCCTGCTCGGATCACGACATGACGAGCCACCGCCGGCGACCGTCGAGTGACCTCCGTCTCGCCGCGCCCAGGAACACGACCTACGAGCCGGCGGTTGTCTCAACCATGACCCTCCCCCTCTCGATCCTCGACCTTGCCCCCATCGCCCCTGGCGAGACTGCGGCACAGAGCTTCGCGGCGTCCGTCGCACTGGCGCAGCAGGCCGAGAAGAGCGGCTACGAGCGCGTCTGGTACGCCGAGCACCACAACATGAGCTCCATCGCGTCGAGCGCGACCTCCGTGCTCATCGCTCACGTCGCGAGCCAGACGTCGACGATCCGTCTCGGCGCAGGCGGCGTCATGCTGCCCAACCACTCGCCCCTGACGATCGCAGAGCAGTTCGGCACGCTCGAGGCCCTGCACCCCGGACGGATCGACCTCGGGCTCGGACGTGCACCTGGCGGGGACCAGGCCACCTTCCGGGCGCTGCGCCGCGACCCTGCTGCATCGGACCAGTTCCCCCAGGACGTCGTCGAGCTCCAGGCCTTCCTCGCCGGCCAGTCGCGCGTGCCCGGCGTCACCGCCACCCCAGGCGCCGGCTCCCACGTGCCTCTCTACATCCTCGGATCGTCCACGTTCGGGGCGCACCTCGCAGCCGCCCTCGGCCTGCCGTACGCCTTCGCCTCCCACTTCGCGCCTGCTGCACTGCACGACGCGGTCGCCGCCTACCGGCGCGAGTTCCAGCCGTCGCCACAGCTCGAGCAGCCCTACGTCATCGCCGGGGTCAACGCCATCGCGTCCGACGACCGCGACGACGCCCACGAGCAGCACACGCAAGCCAAGCGCGCCCGCCTCCTGATGATGCTGCGCCAGAGCAGGCAGATCCCGATCGACCGCACCTTCACCGACGACGAGCTCGACCTCCTGCTCGACTCTCCGGCAGGAGCGCAGGTCGCGAGCATGGCGACCTACACCGGTGTCGGCACCGGCACCGAGGTCGCCGAGTACGTCAACGACTTCGCGTGCGCGGCCGACGCCGACGAGGTCATCGTGGCGCACTCCTCGCTGTCGACGTCCGCGCGCCTCAGGTCCGTCGAGCTCCTCGCGCACGCCCACGCCGCCATCTAGCCTGGCGTCACCGGCCGCCCACCGTCGGACCGGCGGTCTGTGACGGCAGAAGCGATCGGATCGGACCGCGATAGTCGGGTGCCGCTCGAGACGACCCGGGAGAGTGGATGTCGAAGGGGGTAGCCGTGATCGCCGAGCTGAACAGACTGGTCGAGCTGGTCGAGGACCGTCTGACCCTCGACCTCGACGTGGCTGGGGTGGCTGCCGAGCTCGGCACCACGGAGTACCACCTCCGGCGGATGTTCTCGTCGCTGGCTGGCATGCCGCTGTCGGAGTACGTCCGACGTCGCCGCATGGCTGTCGCGGCTGCAGACGTCCTCGGAGACGGGGACCTGCTGAGCATCGCGGTGCGGTACGGGTACGGGTCGGCTGAGGCCTTCGGTCGAGCGTTCCGGTCCGTGCACGGCGTCAGCCCTGGCGACGTCCGACGAGACGGTGGTCCCCTTCGCACACAACCGCAGCTCAGGTTCCGCCTGACCGTAGAAGGGAACATCACCATGCACACCCGCATCGCAGAGCGACCGGCGTTCCGGCTCGTCGGCCACGCCGCCCGCGTGCCTCTCGTCCACGAGGGCGTCAACCCGCACATCCAGGCACACATCGCTTCGCTGCCCGCGACCGAGCACGCTCGGCTCAAGGTGCTGAGCGACACCGAACCGGTCGGCCTGCTCCAGGTGAGCGCTGACGTCGACCCGGACTATTCCGAGGGCAGCGAGCTCACCTACCTTCACGGAGCTGCCGTCACCGAGAGCACCCAGACACCCGTCGATCTCGACGAGATCGACGTTCCTGCCGGCACGTGGGCGGTGTTCCGCACCGAGGGCGACTATCCGGCTGCTCTGCAGTCGGCATGGGCGGCCACGGCGACGGACTGGTTTCCGTCCAACCCCTGGCGACTGCGCCCAGGGCCGTCGATCGTCGCAGTTCTCGACCGCGCCGACGACTTCAGCACTGCCACCTGCGAGCTCTGGCTCCCTGTCGAACGCGCCTGACGGATCAGCCCGCCGGCGACGAGCCGCCGGGGCGCGCGCGGCCGTCAGGTGACGGGGAAGGGGGCCGTCGTGAGCTCCTCGGACACGTCCCAGATGCGGCGGGCCTCGTCCTCGCTGCGGAGGCGGGAGTAGAGCGTCTGCTCGGCGGGTGCACCGCCCAGGTGACCGGGGCCCTTGGGGCCGTAGAGCCGTCCCGCTCGGGCTTCGGGCGAGGTCGCTGCGTAGAGGGCGGTGAGCGCGGCGGTCTCCGGGGTGCCGACGAGGATGCCGCGGGAAGACAGCCAGCGGATCACACGCACGCTCCGGGTGTCGCCGGCGCGCCCGAGCTCGGTGCGGGCGGCCAGGAGGCTCGTGGGAGCGACGCCGGGGTGGGACAGGTTGCTGGTGATGCCCCACCCGTGGGCGTCGCTGCGTCGAGCGAGCTCGAGACCGAAGAGGCCGAGAGCGATCTTCGACTGGCTGTAGGCGCGCATGCCGTCGTACGAACGCTCCCAGCCCAGGTCGTCCCAGTTGACCGCACCCTGGTTCGCCGCGACGCTGATCTGCGACGTGACGCGCGCGCGACCGGCGCGGAGCACGGGGAGAAGGTGCGAGACCAGGGCGACGTGGCCGAGGTGGTTGGTGCCGAGCTGGAGCTCGAACCCGTCGACGGTGCTCTGCCGGTCGGGTGGGGTCATGACGCCGGCGTTGTTGATGAGCAGGTGGACAGGGTTGCCCTCGCTGCGCAGGATCTCCCCGAAGGTCGCGACAGACTCCAGGGACGCGAGGTCCATCTCGTGCAGCGACACGGACGCGGCCGGAACGGTCTGGCGGATGGTCGCGATGGCGGCCTCGCCCTTGCGCAGGTTGCGGACGGGCAGCACGACGTCGGCGCCAGCGGTGGCCAGCCGGGTCGCGATGCGGAGCCCGATCCCGTCGCTGCCGCCGGTCAGGACCGCCCGCTTGCCGGTCAGGTCGGGGACGGTGATGTCGAGAGGTCTGCGTGTCATCGGTCTGCTCCAGGTCGTGGTGGTGCCCCAACGGTCGCGTGGACGGGGATCCTTAGCCAGGGCTCGTCAGTCAGTGGTTGCCGGACCGGCCGCCCTGTAGAACTGTGGGGACGACCCGAGGAGGGTGCATGACGATCGACCGACCCGGGCTGGCGGAGTTCCTGCGCAACCGCCGTGCGGCCCTGCAGCCCGAGGACGTCGGGATGCCGCGCGGCCGACGCCGGCGGACCCAGGGCCTGCGCCGCGAGGAGGTCGCGGTGCTGTGCCACATGTCGACCGACTACTACGCCCGTCTGGAGCGCGGCACCGGGCCGCAACCATCGGAGCAGATGATCGCCTCGATCGCGCAGGGGCTGCACCTGTCCATCGCCGAGCGCGACCATCTGTTCCGGCTCGCCGGACACCATCCTCCCGCCCAGGGCGCACCGAGCGAGCACGTCAGCCCCGGCTTGCTCCGCATCCTCGACCGGTTGGAGGACACGCCCGCCGAGATCGTCACCGAGCTCGGCGAGACTCTGCGCCAGACGCCGCTGGGCGTCGCGCTCACCGGGGACACCGCGAACCTGACCGGGCCGGCCCGCAGCATCGGGTACCGCTGGTTCACCGACCCGTCCAGCCGGCAGCTGTACGCACCGCAGGACCACGCCTTCCTGTCCCGGCTCTGGGTCTCCGGGCTGCGCGAGGTCATGAGCAGGCGCGGCCGGCTGTCGCGCGCCGGCCAGCTCGTCGACGACCTTCGTGGACGGAGCGAGGAGTTCCGAGCCGTCTGGGAGCTGCAAGAGGTCGGCCTACGGCCTCCCGAGGGCAAGCACTTCGTCCACCGGGAGCTCGGCACCCTGCATCTCACCTGCCAGACGCTGATCGACCCCGCCCAGTCCCACTCCCTGCTCGTCTACACCGCGGTCCCCGGCACGGAGAGCCACGAGAAGCTCCAGCTGCTCGCCGTCGTCGGCGCGCAGCCGCTCGCCTGACCCGGCCGACGGTGACTGCGCAGTCCGCCGACGTCAGCGGACAGGTCAGGCTGTGTGGAAGCGGTCGTAGAACGCGCGGGGGGTCCTGGGCCAACGAGGTCTTGACCATCGCGCTCCACTCGTCGACGACCACCTCGAGGTCGCCGGCCTCGACGGCGTCCAGCGTCGTGCGGACGACCACCGCGGGATCCGGCATCCCATGAACGCCATTCGTCACGCCCTCGGTCGGTCACATCGAAAGGCTTCCGGTTCGTTCCCGTCTCGTAGCCGCATGCTTCGTGACGCGACGTGTGGCGACATCTCGTCGTCGCATGTCTCTAGGAGTCGTCGAGCCCAGCTCCACGATCTTCCGTGATGTAGCGCGCCGGGACGTGGTCGGCGAGCCAGACGAGCTCGTTGCCCGCATAGAAGGCCACGCCGTCCCGCGCGGCGGCGGCCGCGTCGACCACGAGCATGACCGGGCTCGCGCTCTTGCGGTGGCCGACCGACGACGCGGTGTCGCGGTCGACGGAGAGGTGCACGAACTGTCGGCTCATCGGCAGCAGCCCGTCCGCCTCGATCGTTGACCAGGTGCGCGGCGCGGTGCCGTGGAACAACCGGGCCGGTGGGACGGCGGGGTGTTTCAGGACTCCGCCGGTCAGGGAGTGGCCGTAGAGCGCCCGGATCCGATCACCGTCGAGCTCGTGACGACGCTTGGCCGCTGCCGTGAGCATCTGCTCCAGCGAGGAGCGGTCGACCGACTCCCACCCGCCACCCTTCTCGCGGAGAGAGTGCAGGAGCTGGTCGACAGACGTCCAACCCTCCTCGTCCAGCTCGATCTCGTACACCCACGGCTCGTGGCGCAGCGCGTGCGAGACGGCCCGGCTCAGGTCGGTGTCGGTGATCGTCATGGGGCCAGGGTATCGGCGGCATGCAGCGCGTCGAGGGCCTTCGAACTCTGGGCGGCGGGCGCGGGGATCGACACCTGACAGGGCCGCCGCTTGCGAGACACGCGGTGCGGCGCAGTCGGGTCGCGTGCATAGAGAATCCTGATCGGTTCCCCTAGCCTCATGAGCACGGGTCGTGCCAGCGGGCAGCTCGGAGTCCCAAGGGAGCGAATCAGTGGATCCTCGAACGCGCGGCCTTTCCCTGCTTGCCCTCGTCGCACTGGCGGTAGGCGGGTGTTCCGCTGGGGTGGAGTCAGGCCAGACGTCAGAGGCCTCTGGGGGAACGATCGAGCTAGCGGTGTCGGAGACGTGCGCTGAGGGTTCGGATCCGCAGTGCGTTCCGATCGACGGTCAGTACGTGATGAGTCCGGCGGCTTTCGAGTCGGCGACCGTCGACGAGGCTGCTGTTGCCAAGAATGAGGGGCAGAATGCAGTCGATCTGACGTTCACTGATGATGGGGCGGCGGTTCTGAAGTCGCTCACGGAGGAGGCCGTCCAGGACGGAGGCGATGCGCGCCTCGTCCTGAGGATCGGTGATGAGATTCGGTCGGCTGTGGCGGTTCCAGAACCCGTCATGGGTGATGCCGTGACGATTCCACTGTCGTCCGCCGACAGTGCTCAAGAAGTCGTGGACATGATCCTCAACGACTGATAGCTCACGTCGCCTGAGACCAGTTGTCACCTCTTCGTGCAGCGGTCCCGTTCGATGGCGAACGGATGCCGAGCTGGGTGTCTATCAGTCGACGCTCAAGGTGAGCGCTGTGCGCAGCTCGGCTCGGGCTCGGGCGTACCTGCTGCGGGCAGTCGAGGGATTGAGCCCGACGATGCGTGCGGCTTCGGTGAGGGTGAAGCCGTCCCAGTGCACGAGTCGAACCAGCTCGGCCAGATCGACCGGCAACCGGTCGACGGCGTCTCGGACCTCCGAGCCTACGACTGCTGAGGATTCGTGGGTGGCCGGCGTCTGCACCGCTAGCCGCGCCCGCAGCTGCTCAGCGAGGCGCAGGCGGCGCACCTGGCCGCGCTCGTGGTTGGCCATGACGCGCCGTGCGACCCCGAACAGCCACAAGCGCGCCTCGAGCTCGTTCGCGGGGACGTCTGCCACGCGGCGCCAGGTCGTCGTCATGACCTCGCCGAGCAGGTCCGCCGCTTCCTGCGGTGCGCGTCGTTGGAAGTGGCGCAGGAGGTCCGCCCCGTTGGACGTGAGGATTGCGGTGACGTGGGCTTCGTGGGCGCGGTTCACCACTGTGCCCCAGGGCAGGAAGCCGCGCCATCGTAGCTCTCTGCCTCAAACCCGAGGCGCGCCAGCTCGGCAGTCATCAGGTCGGCGACGGCGACGTTCATCGCCATCCGATACTCCTCGTCGGCGGGGAAGTAGTAGTCGGTGCCGTAGCTGGCGTCCACCTCGGTGCCGTCCTCCAGCACCGCAACGGTGGTGTCCGCACGCATTCGCTGAATCTCCGCTTCGACCTCGGCCTGCGCGACGACGTCCGTCTCATCGAACCAGCTGCGAATCGCCTCGTCGGCGGCAGGGTCGATGCCCTGGATATTACCCAGCTGCTCCTCACACACTGCGCCGCTGGGCAGGGTGTACGTGAAGGCGCCGTTCGCGTCGTCAGTCCACCAAGGCTCCCAACCGCCCCAGGTGGACGCCGCCGCCGCGCCGACGCCACCTAGCCCGAGCAGGACGACTGCACCGACACCGGCAACGCGGCGGAGGGCCCGTGGCGGAGTAGTTCTGCGGGCATCCAGACGCGCCTCGGCGACCATCGGCACTAAGAACGTGTCGAAATCATCGGGCACCACCGTCGGCGGCACGGACAGGGCAAGGCGGTCGTCGAAGGAATCCGGCTCATCCGCGCGAGGCGCGCTCTGCTCGAGGTTGCTCATACCTAGTACATGTCCGGGAGGTAGCCAAACGTCCACGAGCCCTCCCATCCTTTGCTAGCGCGAGAGACGCTGCTGTCCCTCGTCGGCCGAGCCGGTGCTTACTCCGCCGCCCGTCAGTCAGGGTCGCGAACACGCTCGCTACAGTGACCGCGTGAGCGAAACGAGCGAAGAGTCCCGGCGCGTCAGCTTCGGTCCCCGTCCGGACGAGAGTCCCGGGAGGCTCGGCCTCATCGAGGCGAAAGTCATATCTGAGGGCGCTGTGGTCGATGTGATCGAGAAGACGAAGGACGTCCTCCGAGCAGTCTTGTCCATGACCTTGGACGAGCTGCGCTCACCGAGTACCGGAACGGCTCGCCTGCCGGAATGGTTCGTGGCTGCATGCTCACCCGAGCGCCCCCCGGAGGCGGTCGAACAGTGGAACGTGTGGTGGCGCGGCCTCGACCTGGAAGCGCGGGCCCGGGCTGAGGACGAGAGATCTTGGACTCTTGCTGACTGGCTGTACTGGATGGAGCCGGACGAGCGTCAGTGGTTTTGGTGGGACGCCCGCATCGACGAAGACGGCGGGGGCACAGTCCTCGTGGAGGTTCTGGGGTGGCCTTCCCCCACGGGTGCTCTGCAGTGGTTGCTGCGCGCGGCGGGAGCGTCATCGGTCCACTTCGCTGACACCGAGTGACTGCGATCATGCCGTGCCTGCTCCGACGGCTTGGCCACAGCTGGCGGCGCGGGATAGGAATCTGTGAGGCATGCCCCGGCTCCTGAGAAGCGGTCCGATGATTGCCTCGCAACGCATGGGTTGCGAGGCGTCTCGTCGGTACACGCCGGCCTCGACGCTGCCGATGGTCGGCGGTCGTTTCCGTCGCAGATCATCCGCCATCAGAGCCGGTTCGAGCTCATCGAGAGGGCAGACTCGGTCCCATGAAGCTCCCGTCCCAGGTCGCCGGACTCACCACGCAAGAGGTCGGGTTCTTCGACGTCGACCATGAGCGACTGGCCACGTGGCTCCAGGCCGAGCTCGGCGAGGGCTGCACGGCGAGCTCGCCGGGGTGGGCCTCCGTCGTGGAGGCAGGTGCCGCGCTGGGTGGACCTGGACCCGTCACCCGCCGCGCGTGCATCAAGGTCGGCGCCTGGTCCCTCATCCTGACGGACGGCCCCCGGGGAACAGATGTAGGCGGCTTGCCGATTCACGTCCCCGAGGTGTTCTCGCGCCGCGCGATTCGCGCAGTGTGTGTCGACGACGACGGGCCCGGGTACCCCGCACGCATCCTCGTCGTTCACGGCCCGGACGGAGAAACCCCGCTCAACGTCGAGCGCTCGATCGCCGCCGCTCACGACGGAGGCAGATGGGTCTTCGAGACCAGCGGCACACCGTACGACTTCGAAGACCTGACTGCATACCGGCACCGGCTGAAGAAGCGCCGCTTCACGAGCGAGATGCTCTACGACTACCTCCGCCGCTTGAGCGTGCCTGTCGACACCGAACCGGACTGGTCCAGCACGATCCTGCTCGAGCTGACCCTGCTCAGCCCTGAACGGTGACGTCAGCCGAAGAGATCCACACCCCCTCAAACCCATGGGTTGGAACACGTCTCGTGTGTGCAGTTCGGTCCCTGGCCGTGTGACTCGCATCGATATGTCGTGGTTCCCGCGCCGTTCGATGTCGCATGTCTCGGCCGGAGGGTGAGGGCGAGCCGCAAGTCTCCGGTCGGGGCTCAAGCCCATCGTCGTCGGTCATGTGGCGGACGTCGCCGAACTGGTGCGTGAGGCGCCGCTGTCGTCAGGTTGTCCAGGCTGCGGCGATACTGCGGTCGACGACGCGTCGCCACCCTGCGGGGGCTGACGGGTCGTGGCCTGCGGTTCCTGCCATCCACAGCACCGTCATGAGGTCGTCGGCGGTGAAGTCTCGGGAGAGGGCGCCAGACGCGTGGGCGTCGTCGATCAGATCCTGACCGAGCGCGGTCGACCGATCGCATGTTTCGATGAGCGAGGTTGCGTTCGGGAAGCGACGGAGCATGGCATCGCTCAACGCCGGATCGCTGAGCTGCAGGTCGATCATCCCCGCGATGAACGCCTCCAACCGTCCGCGAGGCGATGGCTGGCTCAGCGACTGCTCCTTGAGTGCCAAGAGCTTCTCACCGGCGACTGCGGGGACCACGGCGTCGATGAGGGCCTCCCGGGACCCGACCCGGTTGTAGAGCGTCCCGATGCTCACGCCTGCCTCGCGAGCAATCTCTTCCAGCGGGGCGGAGAGCCCACGGCGCGCGAAGACCGTCAGTGCGGCGGCGCGCAGCCTCTCGACGTTGGCTTGGGCGTCTCGGCGGAGGCCGTTGGTACGTGTCATGACGACTCCGTTGGATATTGAGGGCGACCTCAACATGTGATGTTGAGCAACTTGAGGACGACCTCAATCTAACCCACCCCTGCGACGCCTGCGCGCCGCCGGGACACGAAAGGACGCATCATGCCTCGCATCACCATCATCGGAGCCGGCCCCGGGCTGGGGCTCGAGATCGCCCGCGCCTTCGGACGCAGGGGGTTTCACATTGCTCTCGTGGCGCGCACCCAGACCAGGCTCGACTCCCTCGTCCAGACCCTCGTGGGCGAAGGAATCACAGCCCACGGGTTTGCTGCCGACATCAGCCGACCGGACACCGTCACGACCGCCATTCGAACGATCAGGGACACGCTCGGCCCGATCGACGTGCTCGAGTTTTCGCCGGCAGACCCGTCCCTCGGGCACGTGGACGTCCTCGATGTGACGATGGAGAACCTGCAACCGCAGATCGACTTCTATCTCGGAGGCGCCCTCAGCGCTGTCGGGGCCGTGCTGCCGGACATGATCGCGGCCGGCGAAGGCACCGTCCTCGTCACTACCGGTGGCGGCTCCATCAACCCGATGCCCTTCCTCGGCAACGTGAACATCGCCGCAGCGGGACTCCGCAACTGGACCCTCAATCTGCACACCGCGCTCCAGTCGAAGGGCGTCTACGTCGCGCACATGGGAATCACCGCGCTCATCGGAGGCGGCCACCCCGACGCCGAGCCCGATGTCATCGCCGAGGCGCTGGGACGGCTGCACGACGAGCGTCGGCAGCCCGAGCTGCACTACGTCGCCTACAGCGGCTGACGCAGACCACGCTAGGGAGACACGATGAAACTGATCATCTTCGGCGCCACCGGTCGCACGGGCATGCACCTCGTCGAACAGGCACTCGCCGCAGGGCACGATGTGGTGGCGTTCATCCGCAATCCGGCGAAGCTCGACCTGCGCCACGAACGGCTGCGGGTCGTGCGAGGCGAGCTGACCGACGCGGTCGCCGTTGAGGACGTCGTTCGCGGTGCCGACGCCGTGCTCGCCACCCTGACCCCCAACCTCGTCGGCGGATCCAAGGACATGCCCGTCGCGGCGGGAACGCGCAACATCGTGGCCGCGATGCGCAGACATGGGGTCCGCAGGCTCGTCTTCAGCTGGGGGCCGAGCATTCTGGTTCCCCGCAATCCGCTGATGCGCGCGTTGAGCAGGGCGAGCTACGCCCTGCTCAGGTTGGGGCCCGAGTCCACAGAGGTGGGCGAGGCCATTCGCGGCTCGGATCTCGACTGGACGACCGTGGTCGTCACGATGCCCCACGACAAGCCGGGATCGGGAAGCGTCAGAGTGCGCACGTCGACCGGCGCAGGAGACCGGGTCCGGTGGCGTATCTCTCGCGCCGACCTCGCGGGGTTCATGCTCGCTCAGGCCACTGATCCGCGATACGCCCAGCAAGAGCTGCGGATCAGCAACTGACAGCTGCCTCGCGTGCTGCCCCCGCGGGCGGCACGGCCCGCGAGCGGCGGCGGCCGATCTCCTCGGCGGTGCCCGACATCGCGCAGTGGGTGCGGCTGGCGTCCGTCAACGACCACCCATGAGAGAGTCGCTGTGCTCGCACTGTGGATCGGCGTGTCGTGTCTCGCGGCTCGAGTCCGACACCTACGTACCGCTAGGCACGGTGACTGCACAACCGCGACAGACCTTGATCGGACTCGCACGCGTCTCGACCCGCGAACGCAGTTCGCCGATCAGACGCCGGCCATTCCGGGGACCTCGAAGGACGTGTCCTCCGTCGACGGCGTGCGACAGTATCCGGCGGGCGTCGTCCCGCTGCTCGAACCCGTGTGAGGACGGGAGAGCAACGGCTGCAGAGTGATCGGATCCGCCAGGTGCGCCTCCGCAACCGATGCCCTCGTCGTCTTCGTGGAGTCCCGGCCATCTTCTCGAGCGCGCTGAGACACACCTGAGATCGCGATCTCTCAGCTCAGGCGCTCCCACATCCGCGGTTCGGCGACTCTAGACAAGGCAACGTTCCTGAGGCAGGATCTCCCCAGAGATCGATCTCTGGCAGCACCGCCGCTGCCAAGTCCGGGGGGATGAGATGCATGGGCGATGACGCCTTCGGCTACGTGCTCGGCCACCTGCGCGTCCACACCGGCGAGCGCACCGACCCGCGAGCGCACACCAAGATCGGCCAGCGCCCGCCCTGACGCGCACCGGACGGGAGACCCCGTTCAGCCGCCCGCCCCGACGAGGGCCCACACCGCCGCGGTCGCACCGACCGTGCATGAGAGAGGACATCACCGGAATGAGAAGACGAGCACTCGTGGTGCGAGGCGGGTGGGACGGCCATCAGCCTGAGGCCGCGACCGACCTGTTCGTGCCCTTCCTGTGTGAGCAGGGTTTCGAGGTCGACATCGAGAAGGACAACGAGGTCTACGCCGACGCCGCACGGATGGCGGAGGTGGACCTGGTCCTGCAGTGCGTGACGATGTCGGAGATCAGCGGACCGGCTGTCGCGGGCCTGCGCGCCGCCGTCGCTGCTGGGACGGGGCTCGCCGGCTGGCACGGAGGGATCGCCGACTCGTATCGCAACAGCTCGGACTACCTCCAGCTCGTCGGGGGCCAGTTCGCCACGCACCCGGGCAAGCACCCCGAGGAGCGGAGCGGGGACGAGACCGACAACTTCCTCACGTACACCGTGTCCGTCACGGACGAGGGTCGAGCGCACCCGATCATGGCGGGGATCAACGACTTCGAGCTCGAGACAGAGCAGTACTGGGTGCTGCACGACGACCTCGTCGACGTCCTCGCGACGACGACGCACCCCGTCCAGCCGTGGCACCCGTGGCACCGTCCCCTCACGTCGCCCGCCGTCTGGACCCGGCTCTGGGGCGCGGGACGCATCTTCGTGGCCACCCCCGGGCACTCTCCCGAGGTCTTGGTCGACCCGAACGTCCGCACCATCGTGGAGAGGGGGCTCCTGTGGGCGAGCCGCACGGAATCGGAGTAGTCGGTCTCGGTGTCATCCTCGACGCCTACCTCACCACGCTGGCGGAGCACCCCGGTGTTCGCATCGCCGCGGTCGCCGACCTCGACGCGTCGCGCGCCGCCGAGGTCGCCGCCCGGCTGCCCGGCACGCGCGCGAGCTCGGTCGACGAGCTGCTGGCCGCGGACGACGTCGAGACCGTCCTCGACCTCACGACGCCCGGCGCGCACGCCCAGATCGCGCTCGCGTGCGCGCGCAGCGCCAAGAACCACTACGGCGAGAAGCCGCTGGCTGCGACGCTCGCGGACGCTCGCGCGGTCGTGCAGGCCGCCGGGGCGGCAGGCGTGGGGCTCGGCTGCGCCCCCGACACCGTCCTGGGGACCGGCGTTCAGACCGCTCGAGCTGTCGTCGATGCCGGGGACATCGGTCGGCCCACGGCCGCGGTCGCGACCTGGGTCTCGCCCGGGCACGAGGCGTGGCACCCGAACCCGGACTTCTACTACCGCGCCGGTGGCGGGCCGCTGCTCGACATGGGTCCGTACTACCTCACGAGCCTCGTCCACCTGCTCGGTCCCGTCGTCGCCGTGAACGGTGCCGCGGGCCGGCTGCGCGACTCCCGGACCATCGGCTCGGGCCCGCGCGCGGGCGAGGTCATCCCGGTCGAGGTCGCGACGCACGTCGCCGGGACACTCGAGCACGCGGGCGGTGCGATCTCCACCGTGACGGTGAGCTTCGACGCACCGGGCACCCGAGCGCGCCCCATCGAGGTCTACGGCGAGGAAGGCGCTCTCGCGGTGCCCGACCCCAACACGTTCGCCGGCGACGTCGAGCTCCTCACCCGCGGCGGGACGTCCTGGGAGCTCGTCGCGCCGCGGGCCGGCTTCGTCGAGTCGTCCCGCGGGGTCGGCCTGCTCGAGATGGTCGGGGCCGCCGGCCTCGGCGGTCCACCCGCGGAGGCCCGGGCGAGCGGGGCGGTCGGTCTGCACGTCATGGAGATCATGTCGGGGCTGCTCGAGTCCGCGAGCACGGGCCGCCGGACGGCGATCACGAGCGTGCCGGCCCGTCCCGACCTCGTCCCCCTGACCGGCGTCGAGACGTGGAAGGTGCACGCATGACGACCGACCACCGGCGAGGGACGGCGACGGTCCACCTCACCGACACCACCGGGGAGCCGCTCGCCCACCGAGACGTCACCGTCCGCCAGGTCCGGCACGCGTTCGAGTTCGGCTGCGCCGGTTTCGAGGTCGCCGACGCGTCGCCGGAGCACCAACGGCTCTGGCTCGACCTCTTCGACACGGCGACGCTCCCCGTCTACTGGGGGCGCTACGAGCCCGAGCGCGGCACGACGAGGCACGACACCCTCATGGCCTCGGCGTGCTGGTTCGCCGACCGGGGCGTGCGGCTCAAGGGGCACCCGCTCGTCTGGCACACGGTCAAGGCGCCGTGGGTCGACCAGCTGCCGCTCGCCGAGGCCGAGGAGCTGCTGCGCGGGAGGGTCCGCCGCGAGGTCGCCGACTTCGCCGGGCTCATCGACACGTGGGACGCGATCAACGAGGTCGTCATCATGCCGCGGTTCACCAACGAGCCGGACGGCGTGCCGAACGCCATCACGCGGATGTGCGCTGCAAAGGGCCGCGTCGAGATGGTCCGCCTCGCCGTCGACGAGGCCCTGGCCACCGGTGCCACCCCGACGCTCGTGCTCAACGACTTCGACCTCGGGCCGGAGTACGAGCAGCTCGTCGAGGACGTGCTCGCCGCCGGTGTCCGGATCGACGCGATCGGCCTGCAGTCCCACATGCACCAGGGCTTCCGCGGCGAGGACGAGCTGAGCGAGATCTCCGACAGGTTCGCCCGCTTCGGTCTGCCGCTGCACTGGACCGAGACGACCCTCGTCTCCGGCGACCTCATGCCCGCGGAGATCGACGACCTCAACGACCACGTCGTCGACGACTGGCCCAGCACCCCGGAGGGCGAGGCGCGGCAGGCCGAGGAGATCGTCCGGCAGTACACGACGCTCGTCGAGCACCCGGCCGTCGCGTCGGTGACGTACTGGGGGATCGGGGACGCCGGGGCCTGGCTCGGCGCACCCGCCGGGCTCGTCCGGGTGGACGGCACCCCGAAGCCCGCGTACCACGCGCTGCGCGACCTCGTCCGCGGCGCGTGGTGGCTCGAGCCGACCACCGTCCGGACCGACGGCGACGGCCGGTTCGCCCTCGCCGGCTTCGCCGGGTCGTACGCCGTGGACGTCGACGGCACGAGCGCCACCGTCGACCTCGTCGCCGGTCAGCAGGAGCGCGTCCTCGAGGTGGCGCTGTGAGCGACGCCTCCGGCCTGCGGCCGCCGTGAGGCGCCCGCGACGACCCTGACCCGCACCGGCACCACCGCGCGCCGCAACCGGCACCACCCCGAGCAGGACCCGGCACGACCGCATCCCAGCACGGCACCGCAACCCGATCTCAATGAGGAGAATCATGGTTCCCGTCACGCCCGCCCGACCCCCGCGACCGACGCTGCTGCGCAGGAGCGCCGCGGTCGCCGCCGTCTCGGCACTCGCCCTGGCCGCCTGCTCCGACAGCGACGGAGGGGAGAGCTCCGCCGCTGGCGAGCCCGTCGACCTCACCTGCGCCGTGGAGGACTACGCCGCGGACGAGCAGTTCACCTCTCCCGAGCCCATCGAGGTGAGCATGCTCTGGACCGACTGGCCGGAGACGCCCGTCGCGGACTCCTGGGAGATCTTCGACGAGATCGAGGAGCGCACGAACGTCCGCATCACCACGACCCACATCCCGTTCAGCGACGCGCTCGAGAAGCGCGGCCTGCTCATCAGTGCCGGGGACGCCCCCACGGTGATCCCGCTCGTGTACACGGGGGACGAGCGCCAGTACGCCGCGTCGGGGGCCGTGCTCCCGCTGAGCGACTACGTGGAGTACATGCCGAACTTCCAGAAGTACGTCGAGGAGTGGGACCTCACGGAGATGATCGACAACCTCCGGCAGTCCGACGGCAGCTACTACATGACGCCGGGCCTCCAGGAGGTCTCGGTGCCGGCGTTCTCGCTCATCATCCGCAAGGACATCTTCGACGAGGTCGGTGCCCCCGTCCCCGAGACGTGGGACGAGCTGCGCACGGGGCTCGAGCTCATCAAGGAGAAGTACCCGGACAGCCTGCCGCTCGCGGACGGTTTCGAGGGGCAGTCGATGCTCAACTATGCGTCTCACGCCTTCGGCACGGTCGGCGGCTGGGGCTTCGGGAACGGCATGTTCTACGACGAGGCGGCGGGGGAGTTCGTCTACGCGGCGACGACCGACGGCTACAAGGACATGCTCGAGTACTTCCACGGGCTCGCCGCGGACGGCCTGCTCGACACCGAGTCGTTCACCGCGCCGAACGACGGCACCGGCACCGTCATCGAGAAGGTCGCTGCGGAGGACGTCTTCGCCGCCTCGGGAGCGTCCGGGACGGTCCAGGAGTTCGCTGCCGCGCTCGACGCCGCAGGCGTGACGGACTACGAGCTCGTGCAGATCGCCCCTCCGGGTGGTGACGCCGGGCAGGTCGTCGAGCCGCGCAACTTCTGGAACGGCTTCATGATCACCGCGCAGGCGGCGGACGACCCGAACCTCTGCAGCACGATCCAGTTCCTCGACTGGCTCTACTACAACCCCGAGGCGCGCGAGCTCGTCCAGTGGGGCGTCGAGGGCGAGACGTACACCAAGGCGGAGGACGGCACGATCACCCTCGACCCGGAGTACTCCTACGACGCGTACAACATCAACACGGAGACGGGGACCACAGACATCAAGAAGGACCTCGGCTGGGGCAACGACGTCCTCGCCGGCGCGACCGAGTCGCGAGACCTCAAGGAGTCGTACAACCAGCCCGAGTTCGTCAGCTACGTCGACACGGTGCTCGAGAGCAGGACACCGCGCGATCCCTTCCCGCGGGCGCCCCTGAGCGAGGCCGACCTCGAGCAGGCGTCGCTCCTCGGGACCCCGATCAAGGACTCGGTCGACACGGCGACCCTGCAGTTCATCCTCGGTGACCGGGACCTCGCCGAGTGGGACGACTTCGTCACGCAGCTCGAAGGCCAGGGCCTGGCCGGCTACGTCGACCTCATCAACGAGGCCAAGGACAGCGCCGGCGACAACGGCTGACCAGTCCCTGGCCAGTGTCGACCAGGCCCGTCGGGACGTCCACCTCGTCGCCTGACGGAGGGCAGACGTCCCGACGGGCCCCTGACGAAGGAGCGAGTCATGAGAGTCATCCGTGAACGGGCACCGGTCGTGCCGGAGCCCGCCACCGCTGAGGTCACCACCGCCCCACCAGGCACTGACGGGGCACGAGGGCCGGCCGGCCCTCCGTCCGGTCAGGGCACCACATCCTCGCGCCGAGCGCTCCGGGTCCCGTGGCGCCTCGCGCTCCGGCGGGACTGGCCGCTCTACGCGATGGCGCTCGGCCCCGTCCTGTTCCTGCTCCTCTTCCGGTATGTGCCGATGCTCGGCAACGTCATCGCCTTCCGACGGTTCCGCCCCGGCGGGAGCATCTTCGGCGACGAGTGGGTCGGCCTGCGCTACGTCGAGCTGTTCATCAACGACCCGACGTTCTGGAAGGTCTTCACCAACACCGTCGTGCTCGGCGGGCTCACCCTGCTGTTCTGCTTCCCGTTGCCGATCATCCTGGCGCTCATGCTCAACGAGGTCCGCAAGCGGGCCTTCAAGCGCACCGTCCAGTCGATCTCCTACCTTCCGCACTTCCTGTCCGTCGTCATCATCGTCGGCATGACGATGCAGATCCTCTCCGTCCAGGGCACCGCGAACCAGATCGTCACGGCGTTCGGCGGGGACGCGATCCCGTTCCTCCAGCGCCCCGAGTGGTTCCGGACGATCTACGTCGGGACGGAGATCTGGCAGACCGTGGGCTGGGGCACGATCCTCTATCTCGCGGCTCTCACCACGGTCGACTCGAGCCTCTACGAGGCTGCGCGGATCGACGGCGCCAACCGCTGGCGCCAGACGTGGCACGTGACGCTGCCGGGCATCCGCCCCACCATGGTCACGCTCCTCATCCTCAACATCGGCTCCTTCCTCAACGTCGGGTTCGAGAAGGTGCTGCTGCTGTACAACCCGTTGACCTACGAGACCGCGGACGTCATCTCGACGTACCTGTACCGCGTCGGTCTCGTCGCGAACAACTTCAGCTACGCGGCAGCGATCGGCCTGTTCCAGGCGATCATCGGCCTCGTGATGGTCCTGAGCGCGAATCTCATCTCGCGCCGAGTGGTAGGAGCGAGCCTGTGGTGACCCAGAGTGCGATGACGGTGCCGACGGCATCTGCGAGAGGCGGGAAGCCGGTCGGGTTGCGTGACAGCCGCGGCTACCGGGTGTTCACGTGGGTCAACGGGACCCTGCTCGTGCTCCTCTGCGCCGCCATGCTCTACCCGTTCGTCACGGTGGTCGCGCAGTCCTTCAGCGGCGCGGGGGCGATCAAGGCGGGCATGGTCAACGTGTGGCCCGTCGACGTGAACATCGACACCTACAAGGCCGTGGCGCAGAACGACGTCTTCTGGCGCAACTACCGCAACACCGTCGTCTACACGCTCGTCGGCACGACGATCGCGATGGTCCTCACGACCCTCTTCGCGTTCGTCCTGTCGAAGAAGCACCTGCGGGGCCGCACGTTCCTCATCTGGATCGCGGTCTTCACGATGTTCTTCAACGGCGGCATCATCCCCAACTACGTGCTCATCTCGACGCTCGGGATGAAGAACACCATGTGGGCGCTCGTCCTGCCCGGGGCGATCTCGGTGTTCAACCTCCTCGTCATGAAGTCCTTCTTCGAGAACCTGCCCTCCGAGCTCGAGGAGGCGGCACAGATCGACGGGCTCGGCTGGTTCGGGATCTTCGGACGGATCGTCCTCCCGCTCTCCAAGGCGGTCATCGCGACGATGATCCTCTTCTACTCGGTCGCGATCTGGAACGACTGGTTCGCGGCCTTCCTCTACCTCGACGACCAGGACCTCTTCCCCGTGACGCTGTTCCTGCGCAACCTCGTCGCGGGCGCCTCGACCTCGACTTCCGAGGGGGCCGCCCTCTCCGGGAGCACGACGGCCGCGATCAACGCGAACATCCAGTCGGTGACGATGATTCTCACGATCATCCCAATCCTCTGCGTGTACCCGTTCGTGCAGCGGTACTTCGTCTCGGGAGTCATGCTCGGGTCGGTCAAGGGATGAGCACCGCACAGGCGACCGCCGGGACCGGCCCGCTGTCCCAGCTCGCTCAGGCCGTGTATCAGCACGCGGCGCTCGGCGTGTGCCTGGCCGTCGGGTGCGCACCGACTCTCGTCGTGCTCACCCTGCTGGCGGCCACCCCGGCGAACGTGCCGTTCGTCGTGCTCGCTCAGCTCCCCGTGGCGCCGGTGCTCGCGGCCGGTCTCTTCGCCGTCCGCGGGTGGCGTGCCGAGCCCGACGAGGACCCCTTCGTGCTGTTCTGGCGAGGCTGCCGGTCGAGCACTCGGGACGTGCTGCGGTGGTGGGTGCCGGCGCTGCTCGTCGCCACGGTGCTCGCCGTCGACCTCTGGGCGAGCGACGCCGTCCCCGCGGCGCAGGTGCTGCGCCCGGCCGCAGCCGTGCTGGGCGTGGTGCTCGTGCTGTGGTCGGGGCAGATGCTCCTCGTCACGACCGTCTTCTCGTTCCGGACGCGGGACGCCGCACGGGTCGCGGCCGTGATGCTCGTGTCGCAGTGGCGGGTGACGCTCGTGCACGTCTCCCTGCTCGTCGTCGCCGTCGGCATCACGACCTATGGCTCGGACGTCCTCCTCGCCCTGTCGGCGTGGGCGCTCGTGTCGATGCTCGAGGCCGTGTCCCGTCCGGTCGTCCTCGACGTCATGGAGAGGTTCACGCGCCACGCCGACCAGTGGCCACTGCCCACTGACCACCGTGGGCGGGGCTAGACGGACTCGCGGACCGTCAGCGTCGTCTCCACCACCACGTGCGGCTGCTCGACGGCGGCACCGCCGAGCGAGCCCACGACGAGACCTGCGGCGATCGACCCCATCTCCTGGAGGGGCTGGCGCACGGAGGTGAGCGGCGGGTCGGAGGTGGCGGCGACGACGGTGTCGTCGAAACCGACGATCGAGACGTCCTCGGGCACGTGCCGGCCGCTGGCGGCAAGCACGCGCAGTGCGCCGACGGCCATGAGGTCGGACTGCGAGAAGATGCCGTCGACGCCCGGTGACCGGCGGAGCAGCTGCGCCGTCGCCGCGGTGCCCGACGCCATGGTGAAGTCGCCCCGCGCGACCGGTCCTGGCGCCACGTCCCATGCCTCGAGCTCGTCGGTGAAGCCGCGCAGACGTTCGGCCGCCGGGAAGTAGGGGAGCGGGCCGGCGACGGTCGCGATGCGGCGGCGGCCGCCCTCGAGCAGGGCGCGGGTGGCCAGGCGGGCTCCGCCGTAGTTGTCGGAGTCGACGAACATGTCACCGTCCGCGAGATCGGCGCTCGGTCGCCCGACGTAGACGACCGGGACGGGCAAGGACCGCAGCCGGCGGAAGAGCTCCTCGGACTCGCGCTGGAGGATGACGACGGCTCCTTCGACGTGCCCGGACGTCAGGTACCGCAGGAGCGGGCTCGGGTCGCGCCCGTCGTCGAGCAGCAGCACCGGCTGGAGCGAGTGCGCGACCAGCGTGGTCGTCGCACCACGGAGGGGGGCGCCGACGAACGGGCCGGACAGCCCGTCCAGCTCGCTGGTGGGGATGACGACGGCGACGGACCCCGAGGCGCCGCTGCGCAGCGCTCGTGCGGCGGTGTTCGTGCGGTAGTCCAGCCGGCCGGCGGCCGACAGGACTCGGCGGGCGAGCTCGGGGTCGACGGTCGTCTGACCGGCGAGGACGCGGGACGCCGTCGCGCGCGACACCCCTGCGGCGTGTGCGACGTCGAGGAGGGTGGGACGGCTCGTGGCTGGTGGCACGCGTGCATCGTGTCACCTGTCGAGGGCCGATGGTGCACGAGACCTGCACCCGGACGGCGAGGAGAGATCGATCTCACCCGCTAGACGGACTCGCGGGTCGTCAGGGACGTCGGCAGGACGGGGACGTCCGTCCAGCCCGTCGGCGGCGCGTCGAGCAGGAGCCGCGCCGCCGTGCGCCCCATCTCCTCCAGCGGTTGCCGCACGGACGTGAGCGGCGGGTCGCACGTCGCGGCCACCACCGTGTCGTCGAAGCCGACGACCGAGACGTCGTCGGGGACCGTGCGACCGGCGCTCGTGAGGACCCGGACCGCGCCGACGGCCATGAGGTCCGACGACGCGAAGACGCCGTCGATCGTCGGATCCTGGGCGAGCAGCCGGGCCATGGCCGCCGCCCCGGTCGCGAGCGTGAACTCCCCTCGGGCGATCCGCCCGTGAGGCATCCCCCACGACTCGAGCTCGTCACGGAAGCCGGTGACGCGGTCCTCGCCCGACCCGAGGTCGGTCGGCCCGGCGATCATGACGAGCCGGCGCCGGCCGGCCTCGAGCAGCGCCCGGGTGGCCAGTCGTGCCCCCTCGGCGTTGTCGCAGTCCACCACGGGGTGCTGCGGCCGAGGGCCCGCAGGGCGCCCGACGTAGACGAGAGGCAGGTCGAGGTCCGCCAGCTCGTCGTGCAGGAACGTGATCTCGTGCTGCAGCAGGACGATCGCGCCGTCGACGTGCCCCCGGCGCAGGTACTCCGGGACACGTCCGGGGTCGACGGCGTCCGCGAGGAGGAGCACGGGCTGGACCTGCGCCTCGATGAGGACCTGGGTGGCTCCCCGGATCGGTGCCGCCGTGAACGCGCCGGCGATGCCCTGGTCGAGCTCGCTCGCCGCCGCGACGAGCGCGATCGACCCCGTCCTGCCGCTGCGCAGCGACTGGGCTGCCCGGTTGGTCTCGTAGCGCAGCTCGCGCGCCGCCCGCCACACGGCGGCGGTCATCGTGGGGTCGACCGACGTGGAGCCGGCCAGGACGCGCGAGGCCGTCGCACGCGAGACGCCGGCTGCGTGGGCGACGGTGACGAGCGTGGGTCGGCGTCCGGAGGCAGGCACGGGACCTATCGTGCCGTACGCGGTCCGGGCGCCGCCGGCGGCATGGCGTGCGCTACTTGTTGTCGGCGCGGCCGATCGCATCGGTACTGCCGGTGAAAGCGGTGCGTGCGGCGAGCCAGCTGTCCTCATCGACGTGCAGAGCGGTCCGCAGGTACGCGGTGCTCATCCGCTGGATGACGGCGACCCGCTCAGGGTTCTCGTCCGTGGTCTCGGCCACCTCGTAGCCGACGATCCCGCCGAGCGCATGCTCGGCGCCGTAGAAGGTGAGGAGGTCGGTGGCGCCGGGGCTGTGAGTGTAGGCGTCGGTGAACCAGTCGGGTCCGCGGCTGGACATGGCGGACCGGTCCTGATCGCCTGCCACGACGAGCGTCGGTGTCGTGAGCTCCTGGAACGAGGGGCGCATGAACGGGAAGCTCGCCTGCGCGAACGGGTGGAGGTCGTCGCCGCCGACACCGGTTGCAGCGAACAGGATGCCTGCGGTGACGCGGCTGTCGGACATGTCCTCGCCGACCTGGCCGCGCTCGTCGAAGATCCGCGCGCCGAGGAGCGTCTGCGCCGTCTGGCCGCCCCAGGAATGCCCGGTGGCAGCCACGCGGTGGCGGTCGATCCGGCCGGCGAGCCCGGGGACGGCGGCCTCGATGGCATCGAGCTGGTCGAGGATGCGCGTGAGATCCACGATCCGCTCGGTCCAGATGGTCGGGAACACCGGGTGGTCGAACCCGAACCCGTTCCGGCGCGAGTCGAGGTGGGTCGGCTGGATCACGACGAACCCTCGGGAAGCCCAGAACGCGGTGAGCGGGGCGTAGCCGTCGAGGTTCCACCCGTTGCCGTGGGAGAACACCACCACGGGGAGGTTCGTGCCGGCCGCGGGCGCGGACACGCGGACCTCCAGCGGGACCGGTCGGTCGGGGGCGGACAACGTGACGGGAGCGACGGAGACGACCGGGGCGCCAGGCCCGACGATGCGGTCCAGGGAGTCGACGAGAAGCGAGGTCATGGCAGTTCCTCTCAGGGGCACGCCCTGCGATACTGATTATCGGAGCGTTGTTCCGCAAGGTTACGGAACGGCGCTCCGAAATACAAGCACGCTCGATCGGACGGATGAGGACGGGCACATGGCGGACACCGAGACCGATCAGCCGCACGCCGCGCGACCCCAGCCGCTGGGCCGTCCACGTCGAAGCCAGCAGAGTCTTCTCGACGCAGCGGCAGCGGTGTTCGTGACGTCCGGGGTCGACGCCCCGGTGCGGGAGATCGCAGCGCGGGCCGGCGTCGGTGTGGGGACGATCTATCGTCACTTCCCGACCCGTCCGGAGCTCGTGGTGGCGGTGTACCGGCACCAGGTCGAGGCGTGTGCAGACGCAGGCCCACGGCTGCTCGAGGAGAGCGCGACGCCCGAGGCGGCCCTCCGGGCATGGGTGGACCTGTTCGTCGAGTTCCTCGTCACCAAGCACGGCCTCGCCGGCGCACTCCACGGAGACAGTGCCGGGTCCGACGCTTTGCACACCTACTTCGTCAACCGTCTCGTACCGGTGTGCGGTGACCTCCTCGACGCGGCGCTCGAGCCGGTGGACGCAGCTCCGTCGGTTGACGCATACACCGTGCTGAAAGGCATCGGCAACCTCTGCATCGGTGCCGCGAGCGACCCCCGCTACGAGGCCAGCGTCCTCGTGCAGCTGCTCGTCTCGGGCGTGCTCAGCCGAGAGTCTCGCTGACCCGGTCCCCTCGGACCCTCCCGCCAGGTAGAACAGGCTGGACGACAGGCGCCAAGGCACCACAGGACCACTCACGCACGACGGACGTCGGGCGGAGCGAGATCGTCCGGGACGGATGACGTGGTGCGCCGACGGGACGCAGGACGATCGGGGGCAGGGCGTGTCCTGGCGCTCCGCGCCGCGTTCGTGCTCGACTGGGAGGTGGAGGGCGTGGTCCACCGTGTCCGGCTGGCGAACGGGGTGCTCACGCACCAGGTCCGCCCCGACCACGACACCGCCCCTGGCACAGCACACCTCACGGCGGACAAGGCGACGTTCCTCAGAGCGCCCGGCGCGTCCGTTCCATCGCCCGCACGAGCGACTCGACGCCCTCCGGCGAGAGCCCGCCGTCGACGACACCCACGCGGAAGGCCCGCACGAGCGGGGCACCCGCGACGACGACGGTCGGGGCGTCCCAGGCGATCGCGGACCCCACTCCCGGGTACGACGCGGCGCGCACCACCCACGGGTCTGCTGCCGCGCCGTCGTCGGCGGCGACCAGCACGAGCGTGAAGGGAGCGCCCTCGGGGGACCGCGCCCCGAACGCGACCCACGGCGCGTGGTGCCCGTGGACGGCGTCCTCGCCCTCGGCCTCGGCCGACCAGACCCGGACGTCCGTGCACGGGGCGACGCGCCAGAAGAACCCCCCGTAGCCGCCGCCCGCACGCCCGTGCGACCCCGGGCTGCCGAGCCGCACCTCCCGCGGCCGGGCAGGAGGGGCCGCGCCGGACGGCTCGTCGCCCGCCTCGGGGTCCACGCTGAGGATCGTGCGGAGCTCGAGCGCCCACGCGCCCGCGCGCACGCCCCACCACCGCACGGTGCGCCGCTCGCGCAGCAGCGGACGCTCGTCGTGCCCGCGCCAGGTGAGGTTCTCCGTCCACGACCGGTCGGCCTGGACCGCCCAGCCGTCGTGCTCGATGGTCCCGTGGTCCTGGCGCCACGTGTACCCCTGGTCGCGCACGTAGGTGCGCCCGCCCCAGAGGTTGTGGCCGTCGACGTCCTGGACACCCATGCCCACCCCGGCGTGCCACGTGTGGTCGGCCGGCGCCGAGTCGCTCACGAGGACGCCGCTGAGCGTGCGGACGGGGTGGAGGTGCGGGCGGGGCGCGTCGGTGGCACGCGCACCGGACCCGTCCACGTAGGTGGCGACCTCGACGTCCCCGACGTGCAGGGCGGCGAGGGTACGGTGCTCGCGCGGCTCGTCCGGCACGGTCCAGGGGGCGCCGAGGGTCGTGAAGGTCTCGAGCTCGGCGGCCACCCGCTCGCACCAGGTCTCGACGTCCTCCACCACGATGTGCGGGCTGTGCGGCGGCTCGGCCGGGATCTCGGTCCGCAGGTGCACAGGGTCGATCTCCCGGGGCGCGGGGGCGGCCCGGACCTCGTCGAGCACGCGCATGAACGCACCGGTCTCGTCGATCGGGCACACGAGCGGCACGCCGGCGGCGATGTGGTCGACGAGGTTCGCGAGCAGCGGGGTCCGGCCGTGCTGCGTGATGCTGGGCACCCCCGAGCCCTCCGTGGCGCTCAGCTCGAGGACGTCGGTCGTGTAGTAGAGCGTCGCGGTCGTCCGCGACCCGTGGACGACGATGCGGGGCGGCGTCTGGGCCGATGCGCACAGCGTGAGGCCGAGGGCGATCGTCGTGCCGGACCGCGTGCGGATACGGACGCTCGACGTGTCGTCGGCCTCGATGCGGTTGGCGTGGAAGAGGTCGACCTCGACGCTCTCCACGTCTCCGGCACGCGTGGACCCGTCGACGGCGAGAGCCGTCGCGACCGCGTGCGCGAGAGGGTTCGTCACCACCCCGTCGACGACCGGGATCCCGTCGAGGCTCCGGCGGCCGGCCCAGCGCGCCCGCTGCCAGTAGCTCTCGTGGCGCAGCCACGTCCCGACGCCGCCGATGCCCCGGACGGTGCCGAGCTCACCGCTCGTGACGAGCTCCCGGAGCCGGTGCAGCGCGTGCGAGCCGATCGACTGGAAGCCGACCTGGCACGCGAGACCGGACCGGGCCGCGGCCTTGAGGAGGCGCTCGAAGTCGTCGAGCGAGGGTGTGGGCGGCTTCTCGAGGAGGACGTGGCTGCCGGCGTCGAACGCCATCTCGGCGAGGTCGCCGTGGGTGTTGATGGGGGTGCAGATGATCGTGATGTCGGGGGAGAGCTCCGCGAAGAGGTCGGCGGCACGGCGGAACACCCTGCCCGCGGGGAGGAGGTCCTCGAGACCGGCCGGCGGGCTCGGGTCGGCGATCGCGGCGAGCTCGACCCGGCCGGGCTCGCCGTCGGGTCCGGCCGCCAGCTCTTGGATCGCGCGCAGGTGCGACCGGCCGTGGCCGCCCGCCCCGAGGAGGGCGATCGTCAGGGGTGCGTGAGCCGTGCGTGGGCTCGTCTCGTCGGTGGTGGGGATGTGCACGTGGCCCGCTCCTCGCTGAGTGGATCGATCGTGAGTCGTCGTCTCTGACGCGTGCTGTCCGATCTGAGTGATTGACACCGGTCGGCGAACACTGTTACAAAACTACTACACGAGTTGGAGAGCGCTCTCCAAGAGCTTCTCCAGCACCCCGGTCTGTCAACGAAGATTGCCGAGGCATTGCAGATGTCCGCAGTAGCAGAGCTGCGCCCACCCCAGAAGGACCCGGGTGTGCGCCGTCGACCGAAGCGGTGGGGGCCCGTCTCCGCGTCGGAGAAGAGGGACGCGAAGGCGGCGATCTTCTTCCTCGGCCCATGGGTCGTCGGCCTCCTCCTCATCACGGTGGGCCCCATCCTCGCCTCGCTCTACCTGTCCTTCACGGACTACAGCCTCCTCGAGGCTCCCAGCTGGATCGGGCTCGAGAACTACGAGCGGATGATCGACGACGCGCGGCTCCACACCGCTCTCGGCGTGACGTTCCGCTACGTGTTCGTCTCCGTCCCGCTGCAGCTGGTCGCAGCCCTCGCGCTGGCGCTCGTGCTCGATCGTGGAGTCCGCGGGCTCGCCGTCTACCGCTCCATGTACTACCTGCCGTCGCTCCTCGGCGGCTCGGTCGCCGTCGCCATCCTCTGGCGTCAGGTTTTCGGGACGGACGGGCTCGTCAACCAGGTCCTCGCGCGCTTCGGCATCGAGGGCATGGGCTGGGTGTCCCACCCGGACACGGCGCTCGGCACCCTCATCATCCTCAACGTCTGGACGTTCGGCGCGCCGATGGTCATCTTCCTCGCCGGCCTGCGCCAGATCCCCGAGATGTACCACGAGGCCGCAGCGATCGACGGGGCAGGGACGGTGCGACGGTTCTTCTCCATCACGATCCCGTTGCTCACGCCCATCATCTTCTTCAACCTCGTCCTGCAGTTCATCCACGCGTTCCAGTCCTTCACGCAGGCCTTCATCGTGTCCGGAGGGACGGGCGGCCCGGCCGACTCGACCCTCTTCTACACGCTGTACCTCTACCAGAAGGGCTTCGCGAACCTCGACATGGGCTACGCGTCAGCCATGGCGTGGCTCCTCCTCGCCATCATCGCCGGGCTCACGGCCGTGAACTTCTTCGCCTCGAAGTATTGGGTTTTCTACAATGACTGACTCGCTGACAGTGACAGAGAAGCCCGTGACCGCACCGGGACCCCACGACTCCGCGCCGCCTCGGCGCATCCACCGCAAGGCGTCGCCCGCTCGGCGCCGGGTCAAGAGCCTCGTCAAGCACGCCCTGCTCATCACCTTCGGGCTGCTCATGCTCTACCCGCTGCTGTGGCTGCTCGCGAGCTCCTTCAAGCCGACCTCGCTCATCTTCCGCGACCCGTCCTTGCTGCCCGAGACGATCGACATGAGCAACTACACGGGCGGGTGGACGGCGCTGTCCCACCCGTTCGGGCGCTACATGCTCAACTCGGCGATCGTCGTCGCAGGGTCCCTCGTGGGGAACCTGCTCTCGTGCTCGATGGCCGCCTACGCGTTCGCACGGCTGAAGTTCCGCGGCCGGTCGATGCTCTTCGCGATCATGCTCATGACGATCATGCTGCCGATCCACGTCGTCATCGTGCCGCAGTACATCCTCTTCTCCGAGCTGCAGTGGATCAACACGTTCCTGCCGCTCATCGTGCCCAAGCTCCTCGCGACCGACGCGTTCTTCGTGTTCCTCATGGTCCAGTTCTTCCGCGGCATCCCCAAGGAGCTCGACGAGGCTGCGCGCCTCGACGGCTGCGGCCACATCCGGACGTACTTCCAGATCATGCTCCCGCTCGCTGTCCCGGCCCTCGCAACCACGGCGATCTTCACGTTCATCTGGACGTGGAACGACTTCTTCAGCCAGCTGATCTTCCTCACGCGCCCCGACATGCACACCGTGCCCGTCGCGCTGCGCACCTTCGTCGACGCGACCGGAGAGACGAGCTGGGGACCCCTGTTCGCGATGTCGATCCTCTCGCTCATCCCGATCTTCATCGTCTTCCTCTTCGGTCAGAAGTACCTCGTCAAGGGGATCGCGACCACAGGGATCAAATAGCTCGACCAGCACACGCCCAGCACGCCCAGCACTGCCCAGACACAAGCAAAGGAGCATGATGTCTCAGCACCTCACCCCCAGCGCGTCGGCCACCCGGACCGGCCGCGCGCCGCGCACGTCGCGCCGACGGGCGCTCGCGGCGACCGCCGCGGCGGCCGCAGCCGGCCTCCTCCTCACCGCGTGCGGTGGCGGCGACAGCGGTCTCGCGCCCGCCGACAGGGAGACGAGCGAGGCCACCGCGGCCGAGGGCCCCGTCGAGCTCCGCTTCTCCTGGTGGGGCTCCGACTCCCGCCACGCCCTGACGCAGGAGGTCATCGACCTCTTCGAGGCCGAGAACCCGAACATCACGATCGTCGCGGACTACACGAGCTGGGGGGACTACTGGGACAAGCTCTCGACGTCGGTCGCCGCCGGTGACGCACCGGACGTCATCACGCAGGAGGAGCGGTACCTGCGCGAGTACTCGAGCAAGGGCGTCCTGCAGGACATGAGCGCGCTCGACGCGCTCGACCTGTCGACCATCGACGAGGAGATCCTCGCCGCGGGCAACTTCGACGGCGGCCAGTACGGCGTGCCGACCGGCATCAACGCGTACGCGGTCATCGCTGACCCGGCGATCTACGAGGCCGCCGGCGTCGAGATGCCGGACGACGAGACATGGACGTGGGACGACTACATCGAGGTCACCACGGCGATCTCGGCGAACACGCCCGACGGGGTCTACGGCGCCCAGGACTACGGTTTCAACGAGCCGGGCTTCGCGATCTTCGCCCGTCAGAAGGGCGAAGAGCTCTACACCGCCGACGGCAGCCTGGGCTTCTCCGAGGAGACGCTGGCCGAGTGGTGGGAGATGTCCCTCGAGCTGCAGACCGCGGGGGCGACCCCGCCGGCGACGAAGAGCGTCGAGGTCGAGAACGGCGGACCGGAGATGTCCCTCGTCGGCACCGGCCAGGGCGCGCACTCGTTCTTCTGGACGAACCAGCTCGGCGCGCTCACCTCGGCGGCGGGCCACGACCTCGAGCTCCTGCGTCACCCGGGTGAGGCCGACGGCGAGCGGACGGGCATGTACTTCAAGCCGTCGATGTACTACTCGATCTCGGCCGACACGGAGTACCCGGTCGAGGCCGCGATGTTCGTCGACTTCCTCCTCAACAGCACCGAGGCGGGCGAGCTCATCCTCTCCGACCGTGGGCTCCCCGCGAACACGGAGGTCCGGGAGGCCGTCCAGGACAGCTTCACCCCGGTCGACCAGCAGGCGTCGCAGTTCCTCGAGGACCTCGGCCCCGTGATCGTCGACTCCCTCGCCACGCCGCCCGTCGGCTCCGGCGAGGTCGTCAACATCATCAAGCGCATCAACGAGCAGGTCCTCTTCGAGCAGATCACGCCGGACGAGGCCGCCGCGCAGTTCATGTCGGAGGTCGAGTCGGCCATCGGCTAGGACCGTCCCTGCAGGGACGAACGACAGCGCCGGCCGGGGCCCCACAGCCGGGCAGCAACCCGCACTCTGCCGAGTGCCCACGAGAAGGAAGAGTGCGTTGGCTCCTGCGACAGCAGTCGGCTCAGCAGTCACGGTGCGGCGGTACGCCGTCGTCGGAACAGGGCACCGTGCCCAGATGTACGTCGAGGCGCTCCTCGGCGAGCACGCGGACGTCGGGCGGATCGTCGCCTGGTGCGAGCCCAACCCCGTCCGGATGGACTACTACGACGCCCTCGTGCGAGGCGCCGGGCACACCGAGGTGCCCGCGCGGTACGCACCGGAGGACATCGAGCGGATGATCCTCGAGCAGAGCGTCGACACGGTCATCGTCACGAGCCCCGACCACACGCATGCGGAGCTCGCCACCCGCGCGATGCGCGCGGGTGCGGACGTCGTCATCGAGAAGCCGCTCACCACCGACCTCGCGGGGAGCCGCCGGTTCATCGAGGCGCTCGAGGACACCGGGCGGTCGCTCGTCCTCACCTTCAACTACCGCTATGCCGCGCGGAACTCCGCCCTCAAGGAGGTCATCTCCTCGGGTGAGATCGGCGAGGTGACGTCCGTGCACTTCGAGTGGTTGCTCGACACGATGCACGGTGCCGACTACTACAGGCGCTGGCACCGCGACCGCGAGAACTCCGGCGGGCTCCTCGTGCACAACTCCTCCCACCACTTCGACCTCGTCAACTGGTGGCTCGACGACTACCCGTCCCGCGTCTTCGCGAGCGGCGGCCTGCGCTTCTACGGGGACAAGAACGCGCGCGCCCGCGGCCTGGGCAAGCGCCCCGAGCGTGGGACGACGACGCCGCCGAGCCACGACCCCTTCGCCCTCGACCTCCGGGACGACCCCCGCCTCACGGCTCTGTACCTCGATGCCGAGAAGCACGACGGCTACCTGCGGGACAAGGACGTGTTCGCGCCCGGCATCACCATCGAGGACAACATGTCCGTCCTCGTCGACTACACGCGCGGGGCGTCGCTCACGTACTCGCTCAACACGCACAGCCCGTGGGAGGGCTACCGCGTCGGGATCAACGGGACGGAAGGGCGGGTCGAGCTCGAGGTCGTCGAGCGCGGGTCGCTCCTCCCGCGGCCCGACGGGCGCCGCGACCTCGACGCGTCGAAGACCGGGCACGTCGACCTCCCGGGCGAGCTGCGTCCGCGCACCCAGAGGATCCTCGTCCAGCGGCACTGGGAGTCCTCCCGCGAGATCCCCATCGTCGGTGGCGAGGGCGCGCACGGCGGTGGAGACCGTCAGATGCTCGCCGACGTCTTCCGTGGCAACTCCGACGACCCGCTCGGGCGCCCGGCGAACTACAAGGACGGGCTGCGCTCGGTCGTCGTCGGGATCGCTGCGACGTCGTCGCTGCGGATCGGCCTGCCCGTGCGCATCGACGACCTCGGGCTCGACCTGCTCTGAGCCGCTGCACCAGACCATCGAGAACTCTCTCCGACCTCCAGGGACCAGGACATGACGCACCGCCGCAGGTATGCGATCGCAGGGCTCGGCAACCGCGCCGAGATGTACGTGGAGGCCATCGCGGGCGACCACGCGGACGTGGCCGAGCTCGTGGCCTGGTGCGAGCCGAACCCGGTGCGTGCGGCGTACTACGACGCACGGTGCGCCGAGCTCGACATCGGGGGGACGCCTCTGCCCCGGTACGAGCCGGACGCGCTCGAGCGCATGATCGACAGCGAGCGCGTGGACGTCGTCATCGTCACGACGCCGGACTTCACGCACGCGGACGTCGTGACGCGGGCGATGCGCGCGGGTGCCGACGTGGTCGTCGAGAAGCCGCTGACGATCGACCTCGCCGGGGCGCTGGCGATCGACGAGGCCCGCGTCGAGACCGGCCGCGACGTGACGGTGACGTTCAACTACCGGTACTCGCCGCGCAACACCGCCCTCAAGGAGGTGGTGCGCAGCGGCGAGATCGGCGAGGTGACGTCCGTGCACTTCGAGTGGGTGCTCGACACCCGGCACGGCGCGGACTACTTCCGGCGGTGGCACCGCCTCAAGGAGCAGTCGGGCGGGCTCCTGGTCCACAAGTCGTCGCACCACTTCGACCTCGTGAGCTGGTGGCTCGACGACGTCCCCGAGCGCGTCTTCGCGAGCGGCGGACTGCGCTTCTACGGGCCGGCCAACGCCGGTGCGCGTGGTCTCGGCGCACGCCAGGGGCGGGGGACCGGTGCCCACTCCGCGACGGACCCGTTCGCGCTCGACCTGCGCGACGACGCCCGCCTGCGCGACCTCTACCTGCTCGCGGAGGACCACGACGGCTACCTGCGCGACCTCGACGTCTTCACCGGCCCCATCACGATCGAGGACAATCTCGCGGTGCTCGTCGACTACGAGCGCGGCGCGACGATGACGTACTCGCTCAACGCGCACAGCCCGTGGGAGGGCTACACGGTCGCCGTCAACGGTACGGCCGGGCGGGCGGAGCTCACGGTCGTCGAGCGCACCTGCGTGCCGCCGTTCCCGGGCCAGGACGACGTGCTCGACGCGAGCGCGGTCGTCGACAAGGGCTCCGTGTCCCGCGGTCCGGCCACCGACGCGCCCGGTGCGGTCCGCACCCGGGGGAACCGGCTCGTCGTGCAGAAGCACTGGGAGGAGGCCCGCGAGGTGCCCATCGTCGAGGGAGCGGGCGGACACGGCGGCGGGGACGCGAAGCTCCTCGGCCACGTGTTCCGCGGGGCCGACGACGACCCGCTCGGTCTGCGCGCCGGGTATGTCGACGGCTTCCGCTCGCTCGCGGTCGGCATCGCCGCGAACCTGTCGCTGGAGACGGGGGCGGCCGAGACCGTCGCGGGGCTGGGGCTCCGCCTGCGCTGACGGTCAGCGGTGCACCGGTTTGCACCACGGGCCTGCTGTGCGAGCCTGGAGTCGGTGCGCGACGACCGCGACCGGAACTGAGACCACCCTCCTGGAGGAAGACCTGTGCCTGCTCTCGACATCCTGTCCGACGGTTTCGACCGCGTCCGCGAGGGAGTCCGCGAGGTCGCCGGGTCGCTCAGCGTCGAGCAGCTCGAGACCCGCCCGGCCGAGGACGCGAACTCGATCGCCTGGCTCCTGTGGCACGCGTCCCGCGTCCAGGACGCCCAGATGGCCGACCTCGCCGGCACACCCGAGGTGTGGATCACCGGCGGGTGGGCCGAGCGCTTCGGTCTCTCCCTCGACCCGTCGGACACGGGCTACGGGCACACCCCGGAGCAGGTGGCGTCCGTGCGCGGACTGACCGCCGAGCAGCTCGTCGGCTACCAGGAGGCGACCGCCGCGCGCACCAAGGAGATCCTCGCCGGTCTCGACGAGCCCGACCTCGTACGCGTCATCGACGTGTCCTACGACCCGCCCGTGACCGTCGGCGTGCGCGTGCTGAGCATCCTCGCGGACGACCTCGAGCACGTCGGCCAGGCCGCGTTCGTGCGCGGGATGATCGAGCACGGATAGTCGCGCCCGGTCCCTCCGCGCCGTGCTGTCTGCCGGCTGCGGTTGCTGACCGGCTCAGCCGCCGTCGGTGAGCCGCGGCGAGCGCGGGACGGTGGCGCTCGCTCGACCAGCGCTGAAGACGGCCAGCGCCACCTCCGAGCGGCGCAGGCCGAGGCGTCGGCGCAGCGCGCCGTGCGCCAGCGGCGAGTCGATGATCTCCGAGTGCGGGGACACCACGATGCCCCGCGTGTGCGCGTGCAGCCACAGGCGCTGGAGGCTGCGGCCCGCCTCGAGCGCCGCGAGCTCGCTCACACCGATCCGGCTGTCGGCCGCCTCCGTGGCGCTCGTCCGGGCTCCGGTCCCCTGAGGGTCGTGACCTGTGCCCGCGCGGGGGCTGGCGACGAGGACGAGGTGGCGGACGCGGTCGCCCACAGGCGGGTCCTCGCGGCGCGGCAGCGGACGGTCCCGGCCGAGGCCTTCCATCGTCCGACCGAGGATGCCACCGACGGCCAGGGCGGCGTCGTGCAGGCGCGGGCGCCGGGTGAACGGTGCCGCGAGCCGCGCGAGCGGGGCGGGAAGCGCGAGCATCGCGTCGGTCATCCCGTCGAGCCGGTAGCGCGGGTGCTCCGGGCTCAGCCGCACCCACTGCACGAGCTCGGCCGCGACCGCCGGGCGTGACGCCGTGAAGGCGAGGCCGAGGCGGGTGAGGTGCCGCATCGCGGGAGCGTCGAGCTCGAGGAGCCGGAGCGAGGCAGGCAGCGGTGGCGCGGTCGACCAGATGTCGGCGGCCGGCAGCAGCGGTCCGCGGAAGACGCGGCGGTCACGGACGTCGGCCGGGGTGAACAGGGTCGAGGCCGGTTCCTCCACGAGGTGCAGCCGCACCACGGGCTGCTCCGGGTCGGCCGGACCGCTCACCGGCATCGCCTCGAGCCGGGAGAGCGCGGGCAGCGGCTCGACGCGGATGCTGCCGCCGTCCTGCGCTACCGAGACCGCGACGCTCTCGACCCAGGCGCCGAGGCCGAGCAGCAGGTCGCGGAAGGTCGGGTCGCCGGCCGGGAGGGTGCGGCCCGGCACCACCGCGACCTCGACGGTCCCGTCGACCACGCGCGGGGACCACGGCTGCGTGTTGTGCGCCGACGGCGAGCGGCCGGCAGCGCGGACGTAGGCGGCGAGACGGTCGTCGAGCGGTGCGGTCGGGTCGGTCACGGTGTTCCTCGCATCGGGGGAGCTGGCGGGTGGGCGGCGGTCGGGACGTCTCGTCGGTAGAACGTGTACCCGTGGAGGGGACGGCCGCCGACGCGCGCGAACTGCCGGGCGGAGCCCAGGTTCTCGCGGCCGACGTACGTGCTGCGGAGCCGACGGTAGCCGCCCGCGGCGAGGTTCGCGTGCAGCTCGCGGCTCAGCAGCGTGAGGATGCCGCGACCCTGCCGGTCCGGCGCGGTGCCCTGGATGATGAGGACGGCATCCTCGCGGTAGCGCCCTCGCGTCGCGAGCAGCTGGAGCTGGCGCAGAGGGCCGAGCCGGCCGCCACAGCTCTGGAGGAACGTCGTGATGTCGGGGACGACGAGGACGAACGCGACCGCCTCGCCGCTCGTCGCATCGCGTGCGAGGAGGAGGAGCTTCTCGTCGAGCAGGAAGGACAGACCGTCCGTCGCCGCTGCCATCTCCGCCGGGGTGATCTGCGTGTAGTACGGCAGCTGCTCGAACGACGCGTTGAGGAGCCCGAGCAGCTCGGGCACGAGACGGCCCACGTCACGTCGGCGGCCGTGCTCGAGCGTCAGGCCGGCGGCCGCCCACTCCTCGGTTGTCGGCCGGGCGCTCTCGTCCGCGCCCGCGGGCACGTCCACCACCCACGTGTCGGACTCTCCCCAGCGCTCGAAGCCGAGGGCCTCGTACATGGACGGGTAGCGCGGCGGGTTCCACGCCGAGTCGACGAAGCCGCGCTCGTCGAAACCCGACGTGATGACTCCGCCGGCCTGGTTCGGCAGGAGCGAGACAGGACCGAAGAGCTGCCGCGCGCCGTGCGCCCGCGCGCGCACGTCGAGCTCGGCGACGAGCGCGAGCGCAGCGGCCTCGTCGGCGAGCTCGGTCGCGCCGAAGAGCAGCGACCGCGTGCCGAGCCTCTCGTCGAGCCGGGCGTCGGTGTGGACCGTCGAGCGACCGACGACCGTGCCCGCGTCGTCACGGACGAGCAGGAGCTCGATCGGCTCGGGATGGGGGCTCGTGCCGCGCCACCACGACTCGATCGTCGACGCGAGCAGCGGCACCGCGAGGTCGGCGGGGTGGAGACGGGCCGGCAGGCCGACGAACTCGCGCAGGGCGGCGCGCGTCGTCACGCGCTCGACCCTCATCCCTCGTCCTCGACGTCCTCGACGGCCTTGTCGGCCGCCGTGCTGGCCCCGTCGGCCCCGTCTGCCCCGGCGGCAGAGACGTGCAGGCGGATGTAGCCGCCGGTGCCGTGGGTGGTGCCGCGCGTGATCCACTGCATGAGCCGGCGGTGCTCGGGCAGACGGGCGAAGACGAGGAGGTCGTCGCGCGTCGCGAAGAACGCGAGGGTCCCGAGCGTGAAGGGTGCCTCCCAGTAGACGGTGTGCCACACGTAGCCGGGCAGTCGTCGCATCTTCGCCACCATCGGGTACCACTCCCGGGACAGGACGATCCACGAGTGCAGACCGCGGTACCGGGTCGCGCCGATGAACATCGCACGGCCCTCGACGGGGGAGGCCGGCGCGCGAGGCGCGCGCCGGCGCGCGCGGCGGAGGGCTCCGGTTGTCGAGGCCGCGACGGAGCGGAGCGAGCGCCTGGTCGGCCCGCTCCCGGTCCGGCCTGCAGGACGGTCCTGGGCGGCCCGACCGCCCGCGACGAGCGGAGGCTCGATCCCGCGCTCGACCTCGCGCTCCACGGGGGTGAAGCGCTCGATGTGCGCCATCTGCGGTCCCTCGGCCCGCCACACGCCGTTCGAGTAGCCGGCCGTCTCGGCCGTGAGGACCCGGACGTGCGGGGTCGGGGTCGCGGAGCGCAGCGCGTCGGCGAGCTGCTGCGCCGCCCGCTCGTCAGCGACGTAGACGATGACCCCACGGGCTCGCTCGGGGCGCCGGAGGCGATACCCGGTCGCCCAGACGAAACCGTCCGCGCGTGCGGCGAGGGCCCGGGTGCTCCGTGCCCAGCCGCCTGTGGCACCGGTGCGCTCGACGACGAGCATCGCCTCGGCGCGCGCCTGCACGGGCGCCCGCGAGAAGTCGGTCGTCCGCATCAGCGACCGGCGACGGCAGGCGTCGTGCTGCTCGCGTCACCGTCCGCGGCGGGTTCGCCGCCGCGGTCCGACTCGTCGACGAGGTAGACGTTCTTGATCTTGCTCGACCCGCCCGCGAAGGGACCGGTGCCGTGGTCGTGGATCTCGATACGCACGTCGGAGGCCGTCTCGTCCTCGTCGAGCGACTGCGCGATGTCCCGCGACACCGTCGCCAGGTGCGTGAGCACGCCGGCCGCGGAGCAGCGGGCAAGCTCGGCGCGGGCGTCGCCGTCGAGCGCCACACCGTCGCGGAGCTGGAGGTGGATGACCGGGCGCTGCTCGTGCTCGCCGACCTCGACGAGCGAGAGCTTGAACGACTCGATCGCGGCGGCGTGCGGGTTGTCGAGGTAGAGGCCGTTCTCCACGTCGAGCGGGTAGATGTTCGCGCCCATGTAGGAGATCGTCGAGTCCTTGCGGCCGAAGAGCAGCACGAAGGGGAGCTTCATCCGCTGGGCGGCGAAGACGCGCTCGAACGCGAAGGCCAGCCGGGACCCCTCGCCGCCCGCCTCCCGCAGGACGGCCGCGCGCATCTCGGGGAACGTGATGATCGTCGCCTCGTCGCCGATGTTGTACCGGAGCTTGGGGCTCATGATGTCGGAGGAGTTGAGCGTGACGAGCAGCTCACCGTCCGGAGTGGTCTCGAGGTAGGTCTCGAGCGGGTTGTACTGGAAGATCATCGGCGTGCGCGGCTCGTCGTCCCCGAGCACGTCGCGGCGTAGCCGCTCGTTGGACACGAGGGCACGGCGCAGCCACACCGACAGGTCGCTCTCGCCGGCCATCCCGATGGTGAGGTCGGACGCACCGTAGCCGGAGTAGATGCGGCCGAAGCGGTCCTCGAGGTAGTCGCGCAGGCCCTCCGTGAGGGCCTCGCCGCCGACGAACCCGTTGAGGTCGTAGCGCTCCCAGTCGAAGCCCTCGGCGTCGAGGCGGTCGCGCAGGTGCTTGAGGAAGGGCGGGTAGGCGCTGATGAGGTACGTGTAGCCGGGGCCGAAGTGCCGCAGGGTGTCGACGATCTTGTCGATGTCCGGGCCCGTGTTCTTCACCATGGCGATCTTCGACATCGCGATGCCCGTGTTCGTCCCCGTCGCCCATGCGCCCATGGAGAACGCGTTGATCGCGAAGAGCTTGCGCGTGCCGAACAGCAGCGTGATGTACCCCGCGACGTTCTTGTGCACCGTGTTGAGCTCACGCTTCGAGCGCATCCAGTTGTACGGCGTGCCCGACGACCCGCTCGACTCGTCGACGACCGTCCCGACCGTCTCGATGACGCCGTGCCAGCACTTCTCCGCCTCCGGGTAGCGGTCGACGTACTCCGACTTCGACGTCGGCCGGTAGTTCGTGAGGTCCCACCACCGGAACCGGAAGCCGGGCTCCTCGATGTAGTGCTTGTACGCCGGGACGTCGAGGTACGCGTGCTGGCAGATCATCCACGCGTTGAGGCGCGCGAAGCGCTCCATCGCCGGGTGGTAGTTGCGCGCGGTGAACCGCCACAGCGCCGGGTGGATCCGGTAGAGGCGGAAGATCGTCGTCACCACCGACGTCGCCAGGCGCAGCGCGGCCTGACGCAGGGCGCTCTTGGGCCGGTTGTCCGGAGGGAGGGGGCTCGTCGGCGTCGAGGCCGGTGCGGCGGGGGGCTGGGTCACGCGCACCAGTGTGCCCCGCCGACGGCGAACGGCCCATGGGGAGATCGGCCCGGTGAGACGGCCCCAGGGTGAAGACGCGCACCGCCGTGCCCGGAGGGCTTCGCGCGCCCAGCCTGGTCACCGGGTGCTCCGTGCGGCAGGGTGGGCGCGTGACCACCGACACGAGCGTCCGCCTGTCCTTCACCGGCCCCGACAGCCACGTGCTCCAGCGACGCCCGGGGGTCGGCAGCCTCACGGTAGGCCCCGCCGGTGGCCGCGAGAAGCCGGACCTCGTCGTCGGTCCGGACGATCCTGTCGACTGGGCCGTCCTCGACGACCAGACCCTGGCCGACGGCAGCCCGTGGCCGCGGTACGTCCGCTACGAGGGCGCCGACACGAGCGTCCTCGACTGGTCGCGGTCGCGCCCGGTCGAGGGGATCACCTTCACCGCCGTCCGTGACACGGTCCTCGACGCCGACGGCGCGCAGGTCCAGCAGCTCCACGTGCGCACCGAGGGACACCACGTCATCCTCCGCATGGCCTCCGCGACGACCTGCCGCGACCTCGTCATCAGCGGTGACCTCACGCGCGTCGAGCTCCACGGCCACCCCGACGGCACCGTGCCCGGCGTCGGGATCGTCCTCCCGGCCGTGGCCGGCGAAGAACCGCGTGGTCTTCCGCCTCTCCCCGCGCTCGCGAGCGCGACCACGCTCGAGCTCCGCGTGGACCCTCTCGGCGCGCCCTTCGACTGCCGAACGCTCCTCCAGCTCTCGGGACTGCGCAGCCTCTCCCTGCAGGGCGCGCTCGTGCACCTCGACGCGCTCGCGGACCTCCCGCTGACGAGCCTCGCCCTCCGGTTCTGCCCCGACCTCACGGGCCTCCCGCCGCTGACGACCTGGCCGGACCTGACGAGCTTCATCGCGTGGAACATCGACGACCAGGCGGGCAAGCGCCTGCGCAAGGAGATCAAGAGGCTCGGCGACGACCACTTCTCCGACTACGTGGGCGTGAGCCAGCTGCGGGCGCGGCGCTGGTTCGTCGAGGAGTACGGCCTGCCCTTCGCGGCGTGGCCGAAGGCCACCGCCAAGGACGCGACCCGGCTCTTCAAGGGCGCCGCGGCGTGGATCGCGAAGGCGACGAGCGAGGAGACCGTGCGGACGGCCGTCGAGACCTTCGTCTTCGGTGTCGGGGAGCTCCCGGGCATGGAGACGTCCGAGCGTGAGGACGCCGCGGAGGCGGTGCGCCTCCTCGTCTCGACGAGCCCGGTCCCGGTCGACGACGAGACGGCTCAGTCGTGGTTCGACGCGGCACGCAGCTTCTGACGTGTCACCAGAGCCGCGCGCTCGCGCAGCGTGCGGGCGCGCGGTTCAGAGGTGCGGTGCGACCGTCGGCGCAGGCTGCGCAGAGCTCAGCCACCGCAGCGCGCGGGTGCTCACCTGCCCGGCGGCCCGCCCGAGCGTCCGGTCGAGGCGCGGCGAGTCCTTGAGGTGCAGGGGCTCGCGAGCCCAGCGCGGCAGCGTCGAGACAGCTCCGCGGCACAGGACCGCGTAGGGCGGCTTCGCCACCCACGGCAGGGGTGCGTCGCGGAGGAGGAAGCGGGCGACGTCGAGCGCGGCGGGCGTCGACTCGAGCTCGGGGCGGAACGCCTCGAGGGTGGCGGTCAGCCCGGCGCGCGACGTGGGCACGTCCTGCGCCCCGAGCTTCGTCGCGACGAGCGACGCCTGCTCGACGTAGGTGTCGCACTCGGCGTCTGTGAGCGGGTGGGCGCCGAAGGCCTGGTGGGCGGTGAGGAAGCTGTCGACCTCGGCGACGTGCACCCATGTGAGCAGGTGCGGGTCGCTCGCCGCGTACGGGCGTCCGTCGGGTGCGGTGCCCACGATGCGCTTGTGGACGGCGCGGACGATCCGGACCGCGCGCTCGGCGTGCTCGGCCGTCCCGAAGGTCGTGTCGGCGAGGAAGGTGCTCGTCCGTGCGAGGCGCCCCCACACGTCGGTGCGGAAGTCGGAGAAGTCGTCCACCCCGGCCATCGCGAGCGGGTGCAGGGACTGCAGGAGGAGCGCGCGGATGCCGCCCACGTACATCGACGCGTCGCCGTGGACGCGCTGGACGGGGCTGCCTTCGGGGAACCAGCGCTCGCCCGGGGTGGTGTGGATGCGCTCGCGGGCGGCCGGGCCGTCGGGCCCGGCGACCATCGTGAAGAGGCCGTCGCTGAGGCGTCGGCGGAGCGTGCTCGGTGCGGTCACCGCTCCAGTGTCGCGTGCGTCGAGCGTCTCGGCATCCGGCCGCGGGCGTCCGGTGCGAGGCTCGCAGTGCCCTGCTACGCCAGGGTCCCACTCGATAGTAAAACGTTATCGATAACGATTGACGAACCCGTTGAACTAATGCAAGAGTTGCCCGTGCGTCCCCCTGGTGACGACGAGAAGTGCATCGATGACGAGTACTGCGCCCGCGTTGCTGCGTGCGTGAGCGGCCCGACAGCCCCCTGTCGCGCCGGGTCGTCGACGCCTCCTCCTCGGTGCCGCGGGGGAGAACCTCTCCATGCTGGGCAACTCAACGATGAGGACAGAGATCATGAAGACAAGGAAGCTCTTGGCGGTCACGACCGCCGTGGTGTTGAGCGCGGTGGGTCTCACCGCGTGCGGCGGCGACGACAGCGGGTCCTCCGACGGCGACGTCACGCTGACCTTCTGGCACAACTCGACGACCGGCCCGGGCAAGGCGTACTGGGAAGACACGGCAGCGGCCTTCGAGACCGCCAACCCCGGTGTCACGATCGAGATCCAGTCGATCCAGAACGAGGAGATGGACGGAAAGCTCCAGACCGCGCTCAACTCGGGTGACGCGCCCGACATCTTCATGGCGCGCGGCGGTGGCAAGCTCAAGGACGTCGTCGAGGCCGGACAGGTCATGGACCTCACGGACCTCATCGAGGACGAGGTGAGCGCCGAGGTCCCCGAGACGGCGTTCTCCGCCTTCACGATCGACGACAAGGTCTACGGCATGCCGATGGCGATCCTGCCCGGTGGCATGTACTACACCCAGTCCCTGTTCGACCAGGCGGGTGTCACCGAGACACCGACCACGATCGACGATCTCGTCGCGGTCACCGACTCCCTCGACGCGGCGGGGATCCAGCCCATCGCGCTCGGCGGCAAGGACGCGTGGCCCGCCGCGCACTGGTACTACTTCTTCGCGCTGCGGGAGTGCTCGCAGGAGACCTTCGAGGCTGCTGACGACCTCGACTTCTCGGACGAGTGCTGGACCAAGGCCGGCGAGGACCTCCAGGCCTTCGCCGAGACCGAGCCCTTCAACGACGGGTTCCTCACGACGTCCGCCCAGGGCAGTGCCGGGTCGTCGGCGGGCATGCTCGCCAACTACCAGGCCGCCATGGAGCTCATGGGTGCCTGGAACATCGGTGTGGCTGCGGACCTGACACCGGACAAGCAGCCGGTCCCCGACCTCAAGTGGTTCCCGTTCCCCGAGGTCGAGGGCGGCAAGGGTGATCCCGCAGCCCTCATGGGTGGGGTCGACGGCTTCTCCTGCTTCGTGGACGCGCCGGCGGAGTGCGCCGACTTCCTCAACTTCGCGATGACGCAGGAGAACCAGGAAGGCTACGCCACCGCCTACCACACCGTCCCCGCCAACACCGCGGCACAGGGGGTCGTCGAGGACCCGGCGCTCATGTCGGTCCTCGAGGCCTACAACGAGGCGCCCTACGTGTCCCTGTGGCTCGACTCGGCGCTCGGCCAGAACGTCGGCAACGCGCTCAACGCAGCGATCGTCGAGATGCTCGCCGGTGACGGTGAGGCCGCTGACATCGTCACGGCGCTCAACGACGCCGCCGCCAAGGGATAGTCGAGAATCATGAGCGACTCCTCGGGCGAGAACTCATCAGCATCACTGACCATCCCGCCTGGGGGTCGTCCGGTGGTGGGGGACGGTGCCGGCACGGCACCGGACCCCGCCACCGCGCCGCGGCGGCGCAGGAGGATCGACTGGCGCAAGCACTTCGAGATCGCACTGCTCTCGGGGCCCGCCATCATCGTGTTCCTCGCGTTCGTCATCTTCCCCGTGGTGATGGCGGCCTACTACGGCTTCTTCAAGTGGAAGGGCTACGGCCCACCCACCGACTTCGTCGGCTTCGACAACTACCTCATCATCTTCCAGGACTCGGCCTTCCAGGAGGCGGTCCTCAACAACGGCTTCATCATCGTCGCGTCGCTGGTGATCCAGGGACCGGCGGCCATCGCGCTGGCCCTGCTCATCAACCAGAAGATGCGTGGACGCTCGCTCATCCGCGTCCTCATCTTCGTCCCGTACGTCATCTCCGAGGTGATCGTCGGGACCGGCTGGGGGCTCATGCTCCAGACGACCGGCGCGGTCAACGACCTGCTCATCAAGATGGGCCTGGCGGACAGCACGGTCGAGTGGCTGTCCAACCCTGACGTGGCCATCTGGTCGCTCATGCTCATCATCTCGTGGAAGTACATCGGCTTCGCCGTGATCCTCTTCCTCGCCGGACTGCAGAGCATCCCCGAGGAGCTGTTCGAGGCCGCGGCCATCGACGGCGCGTCCTACTGGGAGATGCAGAAGAGCATCACGCTCCCGCTGCTCGGCCCGACGATCCGGATCTGGGCGTTCCTGTCCATCATCGGCTCGCTCCAGCTGTTCGACCTCGTCTTCATCATCTGGGGCCAGTACGTCTCGGCCACCGCCGGGACGTCGACGATGGCCATCTACATGGTGGCGGAAGGTCGCATGTCGGGGAACTACGGCTTCGGCAACGCCGTCGCGGTCGTGCTGTTCCTCATCTCGCTCGTCATCGCGCTCGTCTACCAGCGCTTCGTCCTCCGTCGTGACATGGCCGGCGCACTCACTGAAGGGAAGAAGTGATGGCAGCGATCGCGGTCTCTCCTCCGCCCACCAAGGCGCCCGTCAAGCTCACGAAGAAGAACTCGGGGCTGAGCAACGCCCGCTGGTACACCTACCTCGTGGCCTACGTGTTCGTCGGCATCTGCATCGCGCCCGTGCTCTTCATCGTCCTGGGCGGGTTCCGCTCGAACTCCCAGATCATCGTCGACCCGTCAGGGTTGCCGAACCCGTGGGAGCTGGGTAACTACGCGGACGTGCTGGCGAACTCGACCTTCTGGCAGCAGATGGGCAACTCGGCCTTCGTCGGGATCATCACGACCATCGGCGTCGTCACCCTGGGCGTCATGGCGAGCTATGTCGTGGCACGGTACAACTTCAGCGCCAGCGGAGCGATGTACTCGCTGTTCGCCGCCGGGCTGATGTTCCCCATGACCGTGGCGATCACGCCGCTGTACATCCTCATCCGTGAGCTTGGCCTGATGAACACCCACTGGGGCATCATCCTGCCGCAGATCGCGTTCTCGCTGCCGACGACGGTCATCATCCTCGTGCCGTTCCTCCGGGCCATCCCGAAGGAGCTCGAGGAGGCCGCGTCGATCGACGGGGCGAGCAGGCTCGGGTTCTTCTTCCGCATGGTCGTCCCGCTGTCCCTGCCCGGCGTCGTCACCGTCGGCATCCTGGCGTTCGTCGCGAGCTGGAACAGCTACATGCTGCCCCTGTTCATCCTCAACGACGCGGACATGTACACCGTGCCGCTCGGGGTCCAGTCGTTCGCCTCGCAGTACTCGGTCGACACCGCGGCGGTCCTTGCCTTCACCTCGCTGTCGATGATCCCCGCGCTGGTCTTCTTCTCGCTCTTCGAGCGACGGATCGTCGGCGGTCTCACCGGCGCCGTCAAGGGCTGAGCCCGGGTGCCCGGTGGCTTCCTGCCACCGGGCACCACCCCTCAGGCGCGCCGTGCGCGTGCCGCCCCGGTCCCGGGCGCGCGAGCGCAGCCCGCCACCGGTCCTCTCGTCCCACGTCCAAGGAGAAGTGCCCCGTGTCCGACCTCGCCCCCGCCATGCCAGAGGTGTCCGAGCGTGTGCGTGCGCTCCACGCGCAGATGACGCTCGAGGAGAAGCTCGCCCAGGTGGTGGGCTACTGGCTCGACCAGAACGGCACCGTCGCGCCGATGCAGTCCGAGATGGCTGCCGGCCAGAAGGACGCCGGCACGCTCGGTTCCGTGACGAAGCACGGCATCGGTCACTACACGCGCGTCTACGGGACCCGTCCGGTCGACCCGGTCGAGCGTGCTGGGTGGCTGTGGGCCGAGCAGCGTCGCCTCAAGCGCGAGACGCGCCTCGGCATCCCGGCTCTCGTCCACGAGGAGTGCCTCACGGGCCTGGGGGGGGGGGGGGGGGGGGG